>MFFN01000001.1 GCA_001777915.1 Candidatus Edwardsbacteria bacterium RifOxyA12_full_54_48
GAATACGACAACGGCTGGACGCAATACGAACGGAATATTTCCTACGCTTCCGGCGGGTTGTCAAAATATCCATCGGCTTGCGTCAGACAATTATGGCCCCAATCCAAACTGTACATTCTCTGGACAGAAGACTTGCCAGACGCTAAAGCCATCATTCAAAAACCGGTAAAAATCTATGCCCAGGAAATAGAGCCGGTGCCGTATTATTATGCCGATCTTGGCACAGAAGAAGCTTCAGTTTATACAATACAAAAAGAAGGCGTTTTGATCTACGGCCAAACGCCGGACTTGACCGTTGATTACCATTCCACCCAGCTAAAATACTCTTTCTCCGGCCTTGATCCCGCAAGGTCATACATGCTGAAGGCCGTTTACTACCATGAAACCAGCGATCGCATTCAGCAGAAGATGAAAATTGACGGCCAGCAGTTCGATGTGGCCAACCTCAAGCCCAAGGAAAAGGTCGAGTTCAAACGGTGGCTGATGCCCAAACTTTACAGCGACGGGCAGATTGACATCACAATAGACAAGCAGAAGGGCGAATATGCCGTTTGCGCGGTTTTATCCATCGAGGAATACGAGAAGGACTGCGACAACACCAAGGACGGCGGCGCACAGGCAACTTTAAGCGAAACAAAGATCGTTGCCCACCGCTATGAATTATTGCCGAATTCACCCAATCCCGCCAGCGGCCAAACCACCTTCAGGTATCAATTAGCCCAATCTGGCAAGACCACATTTAAGGTTTACAATACTTTGGGGCAGGCGGTAAAGACCATCGTGGACGCTTACCAACAGCCGGGCGTATACAGCGTCAACTGGGACGGCAAGGATACGCAAGGCAAAAAAGTGGCTAACGGCGTTTATTTCTACCGTATAAATTCCGGCGAATTTGACGCCACCAAGAAAATGGTGATATTGAAGTAACCAATCCAAAACTCGTTATTCAAACAAGAAAGGCCGGTTTAGTAACCGGCCTTTCTTGTTTACCGACCGGGCGGCGTAAGCCGTAACCTCTTTTTATCGGGGGCATTTTTGTATTGCAAATGGGGCTTTAAATGAGATATAATAATATGTTATGCAACAAGTAGGGTATAATCTAAAGCGGCTTGGCAAAAGCATCGACGATGCTTGTCGCGGTGCCGGGCGGCGACCGGAGGATGTTACCCTGGTGGCGGTCACCAAAACCTTCCCGGCCGAGATTATCGAGCTGGCCATCGCCGCCGGGGTGGACATCATCGGGGAGAACCGGGTGCAGGAGGCTCTGGAGAAATATTCCCGCATTGGTCCCAAGGTGCAGTGGCACCTGATAGGGCATCTGCAGTCCAACAAGGCCAAAAAAGCGGTGGAGATCTTTTCCCTGATCCACTCCGTAGATTCGGTAGATTTGGCCCGGGAGGTGGGCCGGAGGGCCGGACAGATCGGCAAAAACCAGGAGGTCCTGCTGGAGATAAACACCTCCGGGGAGTCCCAGAAGTACGGGTTTCAGCCGAATGATGTTCTAACGGTTTTAAAAGAGATAAATGATATTGCGGGGCTAAAAGTGCTGGGGTTGATGACAGTGGGGCCGCTGACCGATGATGTCGACAAGATCAGAAATTCGTTCAAGATGCTGAAAAAAATATTCGATGAGATCAGGCTTCAAGCCATGCCCAACATCGAAATGAAACACCTGTCCATGGGGATGTCGGGAGATTATCGGATGGCCATCGAGGAGGGCTCAACCATGATCCGGGTGGGCAGCGCCATCTTCGGGAGCAGGGATTGAATTTGCCACTGAGACACAAAGGCACAAAGGTTTTTACGTCAAGAAAAGGCAATTGCGAACAGACGTCTAAGCCTAACAAATGAAACAATCCGGCCCATCATTTTCGGGTAAACGGGAATCTAGATAATGTATTTTTAAAAGAAATCGAATAATCCTTTTGACAAATTTCATAATCGCACTGGGAAAAGCGCTGGCCCTGGCGTTGGATGTTTACATGTGGGTGATCATAATCCGGGCGCTGATCTCGTGGGTCAACCCCGATCCCTTCAATCCCATCGTCCGGCTGCTGGCCAGGCTGACCGATCCGGTATTAAGGCCCATCAGGAGGGTGATCCCGCTGGGGAACAGCGGGCTGGACCTCTCTCCGATGCTGGCCATACTGGCCATATTCTTCATCAGGAATTTTCTGGTGGCCAGCCTGATCGAATACGGCTATCGTTTAAAAATCTATTGAAATTAAGGAGGAGTCGCCATGAAACTGACCCCCTTGGATATAAGAAAACAGACCTTCAAGAAGAAGCCCATGGGCGGGCTGGACCCGGCCGAGGTGCAGGCCTTCCTGGAGATGGTGGCCGGAGAGTTCGAAGAACTGATCCGGGAGAACACCAGCCTGGCCGAGAGGATGCAGGGGCTGGACGGCAAGATAGACGATTACCGCCGGATGGAGAAGACCCTGCAGGACACCCTGATGTCGGCCCAGAAGACCTCGGACGAACTGCGGGACAACGCCGAGCGGCGGGGCGAACTGTTCATCAAAGAGGCCCAGTTCAAGGCCGACCAGATCATCGGAGAGGCCCGGGCCCGGCTGATGGATTTGCAGCGCCAGATAGCCGACCTTAAGAACGTTCGCAGCAGCTACCTGGCCAAGCTGCGCAGCCTGGTGGATTCGCATCTGGAAATGCTGCAGACCCAGGAGATGGATTCGGGCATCAGGATCCAGACCAATATATTCTCGGCCATGAAGAAGGAAGAGCGGGCCGGGAGCCAGCCGCCGGAGCAGCCCCAGCCGGAGATCTCCCAAGATGAGCCCAGCTTGGCCGATATGAAGAAGATGCTGAGCACCTTGATGAGCACCGCCAAGATCCGCGAGTCCGATGAAATTCCGGCGGCCGAGTCCGAGAAGGACGACCTGCCGCCGCTGATCAACGACGGGCCGGAGTCCCCAGGAGAGATCGATCACAGCGACAGAGAGGAAGCGAAATGAGCGATATGATCAAGATGATAGGCCAGGCGGCCGATCACATAAAAGGCAAAACCAGGATCAGCCCCAGGATCGGCATCATCCTGGGCACCGGCCTGGGCGGGCTGGTCAAGGAGATAGACATCCAGGATACCATCCCCTATCAGGAGATCCCCCATTTTCCGGTGTCCACCGTGGAGAGCCACGCCGGCAAGCTGATATTCGGGCATCTCTCGGGAAAACCGGTGATGGCCATGCAGGGCCGCTTCCATTACTATGAGGGCTACAACATGCAGCAGGTGACCTTCCCGGTGCGGGTGATGAAGGCCCTGGGGGTGGAGATCATGATTGTCTCCAATGCCTGCGGCGGGGTCAATCCGGCCCACCAGGCCGGCGACATCATGCTGATCTCGGACCATATCAACCTGATGGGGGACCATCCCCTGATCGGCCAAAATTTCAACCAGCTGGGCCCCAGATTTCCCGACATGTACAACCTCTACGATATGGACCTGCAGAAGCTGGCCGAGCAGACCGCCCTGGAGGAAAAGATCAAACTGCAGAAAGGCGTCTACCTGGCGCTGACCGGCCCCACCCTGGAGACCGGGGCCGAATACCGGATGGTCCGCCTGCTGGGGGCCGACGTGGTGGGGATGTCCACGGTGCCGGAGGTGATAGTGGCCCGCCATTCGGGAATGAAGGTGATGGGTTTTTCCATCATCACCGACATGGGCTTTCCCGAGGCCATGAGATCGGTCAGCCTGGAGGAGGTCATAGCGGTGGCCGGCCAGGCCGAGAAAAAGTTCGTACAGCTGGTCAAGAGCGTGATGGCTAAAATAAAGTGATGTCGCATCGGTTTGAGCTGTTTGAAAAGTGAGAAACAGCTCGAACCGTTTCAAACCATTAAACTTATAAACTATAGTGAGACTTTGTCATGCCTATGTTAGTGGTCGGTTCCATCGCATTGGATTCCGTCAAAACACCCTTCGGGGAGACCAAGGAGGCCCTGGGGGGAAGCGCCCTCTATTTTTCCTCGGCCGCCAGTTTTTTCACCCAGGTCAGCTTGGTGGGGGTGGTGGGGGAGGATTTCCCAAAAGATAATATCGAGTTTCTGGCCAAGCGGGGGGTCGATCTCTCCGGGCTGGAAGTGGTGCCGGGCAAGACCTTCCGCTGGGCGGGTTCCTACCAATACGATATGAACGAGGCCAAGACCCATGCCACCGACCTGAACGTCTTCGAGGGATTCCGGCCCAAGCTGAAGCCGGAGCATGAAAATGCCGAATTTCTCTTTCTGGCCAATATCGACCCGGTGCTGCAACAGGACGTCATCTCCAAGGTCAAGGGACCGAAAGCCATCGGCTGCGACACCATGAACTTCTGGATAAGCGGCAAGAAGGACGAACTGTTGAAGACCATCAAAAAAGTGGATATCATGTTCATCAATGACGCCGAGGCCCGGCAGCTGGCCGGGGTGCCCAACCTGATAAAGGCGGCCAAGGCCATCAGAGCCATGGGCCCCAAGATCCTGGTGATAAAAAAAGGCGAGCACGGGGCCATTCTGCTGACAGATGATACGGCCTTCACCGTGCCGGCCTATCCCCTGGAGGACGTGTTCGATCCCACCGGTGCGGGCGATTCCTTCGCCGGCGGGTTCATGGGATATCTGTCATCCAAGGGAGAGATAAACGACCGAAACCTCCGCCGGGCCATGATCTACGGCAGCGTGATGGCCTCCTTCAACGTGGAGAGCTTCTCCATGGATCGGCTGAAGACATTGACCAGGGAGGAGATCGAAAAACGCTTCCAGGAGTTCAAGAAACTGTCGCATTTCGAGGAATGCGAGGTTTGAAGCTGAGATTTTAACCACAAAGGCACTAAGGCACAAAGGTTCCATTAAAGTATTTGTAAAAGATCCAATACTCTACGTTAGTAAGATAATCGGAAGTGTATCTTGTATCATATAAACCGGATGTTAATCGAAATGGGGGAAGGGTAATGAAAAAAACTCTGATGTCGGCAATAATTTTGATCATGACAGCATCGGTCGTTCTGGCACAGACCGCCAATAAAACCGCGGTGGCGGTGATGCCGCTGCGCGGTTCGGACATCTCCGAGACCGAATCCAAGTTCCTGACCGAGCGCCTGACCATCGAACTGCAGAGGACCGACAGCTTCGACGTGCTGGAGCGGGACAAGATGGATGAGATCCTCAAGGAGCAGGGTTTCCAGCAGACCGGGGCCTGCGACGAGACCGCCTGCCTGGTGGAGGCCGGAAGGCTGCTGCCGGTGCAGAAGATGGTCGGCGGTTCGGCCGGCAAGGTGGGCAACATCTACTCGGCCCAGGTCCGGCTGATAGATCTCAAGACCGGCAAGGTGGAAAAAACAGCCACCAGGGATTATCAGGGTCAGCTGGATTTCCTGCTGACCGCCGGCATGCGGGAATCGGCCGAGGAACTGGCCGGGATACTCAAGCCCCAGGAGAAGGTCCCGGTCCAGCAGCAGATGAACCAGCAGACCGAGACCATGATGCGGGGCTTCATGGAGGCACAGTACGAGGACAAATCCAAATCGAAGGGTTGGGCTATCTTTTGGTCGGTGATCCCAGGTTGCGGCAACTTTTACGCCAAAAATTACAAAGCGGGGGTGCTTTTCCTGACGGCCGGGCTGATGACCCAAAGTTTATGGGTTGAGAAACAGGACGAATCGAAAAAGACTTGGGGGTTTATCCATTTGGGCGTCAGGGTGACCGACTGCGTGGTGGCGGTGAAAAGCGTAAGCAGTTATAATGCCAACCTTCGTAAAAAACTGGGCCTGAGCTTTCAGGTCACGCCTTTCGATAAACGCCCGGCGTTGGCGTTAAGCAAAGAATTCTAAATTCAGATGACACAAATATAACCCTCAGTATCACTCAACAAGGCAGACAATGTACCAAAGCGTTCCCCAAAATCTGGACTTTCCCGAACTGGAAAAACGGATACAAAAGTTCTGGGAAGACAACAGGACCTTCGAAAAGCTGGCGGCCCGCAATCGGGGTTCGGCTCAAAAATTCCGTTTCATTGACGGGCCGATCACCGCCAACAATCCCATGGGGGTGCATCACGCCTGGGGCCGCACCTACAAGGACCTGTACCACCGCTACAAGGCCATGCAGGGCTATGATGCCCGCTATCAGAACGGCTTCGACTGCCAGGGTCTGTGGGTGGAGGTGGAGGTGGAAAAAGAGCTGGGCTTCAAGTCCAAGAAGGACATCGAAACCTACGGCATAGATAGGTTCGTGGAGAAATGCAAGGAGCGGGTTGACAAGTTCTCCCAGGTCCAGACCGAGCAGTCCAGGCGGCTGGGCTACTGGATGGACTGGGACAACTCCTATTTCACCATGGCCCCGGACAACAACTACGCCATCTGGCATTTTCTGAAAAAATGCCACGACCAGGGGTGGATCTACCGGGGCACCGATGTGATGCCCTGGTGCACCCGCTGCGGCATCGCCCTCTCGGACATGGAGATCGCCACCGAGGGCTACCAGGAGATGACCCACAAGAGCGTCTACATCCGGCTGCCCATCCAGGGCCGCGCTAAGGAATATCTGCTGGTCTGGACCACCACCCCCTGGACATTGACCTCCAACACCGCGGTGGCGGTGCATCCCGACTTCATCTATCTCAAAGTGCGCCAGGAGGGCAATGTCTATTACCTGGCCAAGGGCCGCAAGGAGGTCCTGAAAAATGATTACCAGATCCTAAGCGAATTGCCAGGCCGGGAGTTGGTGGGCCTTAAATATGAAGGGCCGTTCGATCACCTGCCGGCCCAGAAGGGCATCGAGCACCGCACCGTGGCCTGGAAGGAAGTGACCGAAGAGGACGGCACCGGAATGGTGCACATCGCCCCGGGCTGCGGCAAGGAGGACTTTGCCCTCTCCAAGATCGAAAACCTGAAAGTAGTGGCTCCCCTAGACGAGGCCGGTGTCTATCTGCCAGGCTTCGACTGGCTGACCGGCCAGAACGTCGGCCAAGCGGCCGAGGCCATCGTCGAGGACCTGAAGAAACGGGGGGTGCTGTACTACGCCCACAAGTTCACCCACCGCTATCCCGAATGCTGGCGCTGCCACTCGGAGCTGGTGTTCCGCCTGGTGGACGAATGGTTCATCAGCATGGGCCCGGTCTACGACAAACCCTACGGCCAGGTGACGGCCGAGGAGAAAAACAAAAGCCTGCGCTACCGGATCATGGATTCGGTCAAAACCGCCCGCTGGATCCCGGACTACGGCCTGGACCGGGAGCTGGACTGGCTGAAGAACATGGGCGACTGGTGCATCTCAAAAAAACGCTACTGGGGGCTGGCCCTGCCCATCTTCCAATGCACCTGCGGTAGTTTCGAGGTGGTTGGCGGTTACCAGGACCTGAAGACCCGGGCCGCCTCCGGCTGGGATAAGTTCGACGGCCATACCCCGCACCGGCCCTGGGTGGACCAGGTCAGGGTAAAATGCTCCAAGTGCGGGAAGGACGCCTCGCGCATCCACGATGTGGGCAATCCCTGGCTGGACGCCGGGATCGTGATGTTCTCCACGGTGATGCCGCCGGAGAAGTGCTACACCCCCGACAAGGACAGATCGGGAAAGTATCGCTACGATCCCTCCCAGGCCTATCCCGCCAACCGGGAGTACTGGCAGCAGTGGTTCCCGGCCGAATTCATCACCGAGAGCCTGCAGGGCCAGTTCCGCAACTGGTTCTATGCCATTCTGACCATGAGCACCGTGCTGGAGGGAAGGGCGCCTTTCCAATGCCTGTTGGGCCACGCCCAGGTCAAGGACGAGAAGGGCGATGACATGCACAAGTCGGCCGGCAACTCCATCCCCTTCGACGAGGCGGCCGGAAAGATCGGGGCCGACCTGATGCGCTGGGTGTTCTGCTGCCAGAACCCGGTGATCAACCTGAATTTCGGCTACCACATGGCCACCGAGTTCAAACGCAAACTGCTGACCCTGCACAACGTCTATTCCTTCTACATCACCTACGCCAAGCTGGATGGGTTCGTTCCCCGGGGTAAAAGCCTGGACAAATGCCAGCTGACACTGCTGGACCGCTGGATCCTCTCCGAACTCAACCTGCTGGTCAGGGAAGCCCGCCAGAAGCTGGACCAATACGATGCGGCCTCTGTCTGCAAGCGACTGGAAGCCTTCACCGAGGACCTCTCCACCTGGTATGTGCGGCGGTCCCGGCGCCGGTTCTGGAAATCTGAATCCGACTCCGACAAGGAGGCCGCCTATCTGACGCTGTACACCTGCCTGGAGACCATGATAAGACTGATGGCGCCCATCATGCCGTTCTGGGCCGAGGAGATGTACCAGAACCTGGTAAGGTCAGCCGATGCCTCCGCCCCGGAGAGCGTCCATCTGGCGCAATACCCGGAGGCAAACGAAAAATTCATCGATCAACAGTTGTCTCAGGAGATGGCTTTGGTGCGCAAAGCTGTATCTCTAGGTCACGCCGCCCGCAAAGACTCTAAGCTCAAGGTCCGCCAGCCACTGGCCCGTTTGCTCTATAAAGGCGAAAAACAGAAGGATTGGACGGTCGTTGAGAAATATCAGGATATAATCAAGGATGAGGTGAACGTCAAAACTGTGGAAGCCATCGATGATCCGGAAAAGCTGATCCAATACAGGGCAAAAGGGCTGGTCTCGAAGCTTGGTCCTAGATATAAAAATCTGGCGGGCATTGTCAAAGACAAGGTGCCAGGCATGACCAGCGAACAGGTCAAGCAGCTCATGCAGGATGGTAAATATACATTAGAGACGGCTTCAATGCCGGTGGAAGTATTTATCGAGGATATGGAAATAACGACCGAGTCAAAGCCGGGGTTCAGCGTCAAGAATGAAGGCCAGGACCTGGTGGCTTTGGAGACCGTTCTGACCCCGGAACTTTTATCCGAAGGCCTTGCCCGGGAGCTGGTGCACAAGATTCAGAACCTGCGGAAGGATTCCGGCCTGGAGGTGGCCGACCGGATCGGGATAACCTACTCGGGCGACGGGGAACTGGAGGCGGCCATGAAAGGGCATGACCGTTATATCAGAGCGGAGACGCTGGCGGTGACCCTGCAGCAGGACGGCATTGTGACAGGGCAAAAAATTGAGATCAACGGCAAAGAAATAACAATAGCAATCAATCACGCACAAACCTAAGGGGGAAAAATTGGTATGAACAAAAAAGACCTGCAGCATTACGAGCAGAAACTGATCGCGGAGAGAAAACTCTGCCTGTCGGAGCTTAGCAGCATCGAGAACGGCGAACTGATGGTGAACCAGAAAGAGGCCTCCGGCGACCTGTCTTCGTACTCCTTTCATATGGCTGATCAGGGCTCCGATACCATGGAGAAGGAGAAGAGCGTTTTCCTGGTTTCCTCCAAAGGGAAGGACCTCTACGAGATCGACCAGGCTCTGTATCGGATGAAGGACGGCAAGTTCGGACCCTGCGAAAAGTGCGGCAAGGAGATCGAGAAGGACCGGTTGGATGCGGTGCCCTACGCCAAGCTGTGCATAAAATGCCGGATCGCTGAGGAGACCGAGATCAAGAATAAGAACAACCAATCTCGCTAGACAGCCGGTGACCAACAACAGCCTCAATAACCGGGTGATCCTGATGGCAGTGGCCATTGTGGTCTTCTTTCTGGATCAGGCCAGCAAGATACTGGTGCAGGGTTCCATGGCGCTGGGAGAGAGCCGGCAGGTGCTGGGCGACCTGCTGCGTTTCAGCTACATTCTCAATCCCAACGGATTGATGGGCCTTTCCTTTGGCCCCTGGACCCGATATCTGTTGCTGCCGCTTTCCCTGGTGGCCCTGGCGGCCATAATATATTTCTATTATCGCTGGCAGGGAAGGAATGTTCTGGCGGCGGTGTCCCTGGGGATGATCCTGGCCGGGGCGGCCGGCAACCTGCTGGACCGTTTCCGCCAGGGGGCGGTGGTGGACTTCATCGACTGCGAGTTTCCCAATATCAGTCTGGCTCCCTTCAAGTGGGGCTTTATCAAGTTCGGCGGCTATCACCTGGAGCGCTGGTATACCTTCAATATTGCCGACAGCGCGGTGCTGATAGGGGTGATAATGCTGCTGCTGATCACCCTCAAGGAGGAATCGCAGTCCCCGCCCGAATGAAGGCGCCCTGCGGGAGTTGATCATCCTTGTTTTTGAAGGTTTTCTATAAACCCTATTCATCATTGCAACACCCAATGTATTGCGGATAATGAACCGTTTTTCAAATATATGCTGGCGGCAGCCTTCAAAAAGCTGGCCGCTGTTGTTGTTTATCGGGTGCTTGATCCTGTATCCCCCGACATCCGGTCAGGCCCAAGAGCCGGAGATATTATTCGATGACATGCTTCAGAACGAAAACTCCAACACTGCGCCTGCCCCTCTTGAAACCCAGGGCGACAGCCTCCGGACAGCAGCCGACGACCCCTGGGAACTGCCCGGCGACGACAGCAGCCGGACGGCCATCAGGTA
Organism: Candidatus Edwardsbacteria bacterium RifOxyA12_full_54_48; assembly: GCA_001777915.1. NCBI lineage: Bacteria > Candidatus Edwardsiibacteriota > Candidatus Edwardsbacteria bacterium RifOxyA12_full_54_48. The sequence continues at coordinate 10,445 of MFFN01000001.1, forward strand.
CCGGGCCAACACTATAGAATACGATGTCGGGAACAGCCTGATCCAGCTGTCGGGCGATGCCCAGGTGCGCTACAAGGATATCAAGGTGGTGGGCGACACCATCGAATTCGACACCAGGCGGCAGACCCTGACGGTGCGGAAGGACCCGGTGCTGTACGACCGCAGCGACTCCATCTACGGCGACCGGATGGTGTATGACTTCAAGGCCCGAAGGGGCTGGATATACAACGGCCGGACCAAGTTCGACCGGGGGCGCTACTGGGGGAGGAAGATCCGGCAGGTGGAGGCGCGCACCCTGAATGTCGACTATGGAAAATACACCACCTGCGACGCCGACACTCCTCATTACTATTTTTGGTCCCGGCGGATGAAGATCTATCTGGATGACAAGATCGTCGTTCAGCCGGTGGTGCTGTGCTTCAGCGATGTCCCGGTGCTGGCCATTCCCTTTTGGTTCTTTCCCTTAAGAAGGGACCGGCACTCCGGCTTCATGGTGCCGCGCTTCGGGTCCAGCGCCTACGAGGGGGTGTTCGCCAAGAACATCGCCTATTACCAGGTGATCAGCGACCAGGCCGACGCCATGGTGGCGGTGGACATGCTGGAGAAGGTGGGTTGGCGCGGCAATTTGGAGGCCCGCTACATCCGCCCGGGAAAAATCTCCTCCAACCTCAATTTTTCCTACCTGGAGGACAAGGCCCCGCTCCGCAAAAGATGGACCCTGAACGGCCTCTATCAGCATACCCTGGGAAGAAGGACCTCCATCTCCGGTGCTGGTAATTTTGTCAGCGACAAATCCTACAGCCGGGATTTCTCCGAATCCCTGGAGGAGAGACTGGATCGGAACCTGCACTCCTATTTTTCCTTCAACCACTCCTGGAGCCGGGCATCAATGCGGGCGGCGCTGGACCATTACGATAATCTGGACCTCCAGACCACCTCCAGCCGGCTGCCGGAGGTTTCCTTCAGCCTGTACCAGAAGGAGCTGATACCGGGCATTCTCAACCTATCCGGCAACAGCCTGGCCCTGGTGCAGAGGAACAGCGATTCCCTGAGCGTCAGCCTGAGGGAGGGCTGGGATAACCGGGCCGAGCTGGGCTCCAACATCAAGCTTCTCCGATGGATCAGCCTGAATCCGCGGCTGACCCTGAGGGGCACCTGGTTCGACCGGGACGTCTTCGGCCGGCCCAACGCCTGGCGCTGGCTGTATTCCGGCGGCCTTTCGGCCACCACCACCCTGTATGGCATCCTGCCCCTGAAGATCGGCCCGTTGCATGGTTTTCGGCACGTGCTCCAGCCCAGCCTGTCCTATTCCTACGCCCCGGAGATCAACCAGTCCCGGTTCCAAAACTTCGGCTCCATCGGAGGTATGTACCGCCAGAGCTCAATGAGCCTGTCGTTGAACAATAGTTTCCAGACCCGGTATCCCAAGGGAAAGGAGACGGTCAAGCTGGACCTGGCCTCGGCATCGCTGGGGGCCAACTACAACTATCTCAGCACCGATAAAAAATGGTCCAGCATCAGCTTCAACAGCAGCCTGCTTCCCGGCAACCGATATTTTGATTGCCGTCTCAGTTCCTATTACGATCCCTATCTGCGGCGGTCCGATAACACCAGTCTGTATCTGGGGCTGAGGTTCTCCGGGACCTGGCTGGGCAAAAAAGAGATTGTGCCCGATTCCGTCGGGCGGGACACCTCGGTTGTTTCGCCCCAGGATGAGGCCAGCATTGACCTGCCGGATTCACTATTGACTGCCTCCATTGATACCCTGAAAGCAGATTCACTTAAAGCGGATAGCCTGACCATTAGGGAAGCCCCGCCCAAGGCCAAGAACGGCCTGCCCTGGTCGTTCAATCTGGGCTACGACCAGAACTGGAGCCGCTATTACGACAACGCCAATCTGCAGGGGACATTGAACTTTGACATCACCAAGAACTGGAAGGTCAGCTACGGCAAGTATTACAATTTTAAGGCCGGGGAGATGGTGTCCGAGAGCTACTCTATCTATCGGGACCTGCACTGCTGGGAGGCCAGGTTTAGCAGCACCCGAAGCGGCGTTTACTGGTCATACGAATTCCGGATAAACCTGAAGGCCATTCCGGAGCTGAAGATCCACATACCAAAATCGGGCAGTTCGGGGTACTAAAATATTATTTTGAATGAATATGATACAAGTAACTAACCTGTCAAAACATTTTACCGATAAGAAACTGGGGCTGATTAAGGCAGTTGACAATGTCAACTTTACCTGCACCGCCAGCAGAATATTCGGATTATTGGGGCCCAATGGAGCAGGAAAGACAACCACCCTGCGGATGATAGCGACAATACTGAACCCAACCGGTGGTATGATAAAAGTCGGAGGGTTCGATACCGTAAGCCAATCGGATAAAGTACGAAACCTTATTGGTTTTTTAACCGGCGATACCGGTTTATACGACAGAATGACGGGCCGCGAGACGCTGTATTATTTCGGTAAATTGTATGGCTTTGGCAATGATGAAATAAGACAGCAATTGGAAAAGCTTTCAGAGCAATTCGGCCTGGCGGATTTTATCGACCGACGAGTCGGCATGATGTCCACCGGGATGAAACAGAAAATATCGCTGGCCCGGACCATGATCCACAATCCCAGGGTGCTGATATTAGACGAACCGACAACCGGACTTGATATCATAACGACCAGAAATATCGTAAATTTCATACATCATTGCCGGGATGAAGGAAAGTGCATCTTGTTCTCAACGCATATTATGTACGAAGCCGAGGCCCTGTGCGATGAAATTGCTTTTATAAATAAAGGAAGGATTTTGGATTGCGGCAGCGCTGCAGAATTGAAGATGCGCTATAAACAGACAAACCTGGAGGATGTTTTTTTTAATCTGATGGGGGTTTCCAATGAAACTCATTAAAATAAAAACCGTTTTTATTAAAGAATTGCGGGATACAATAAGGGACAGGAGCACCATTTTTACTGTTATATTGCTGCCGCTGGTCATCTACCCGCTAATGTTTCTCGGAATGGGTTTGTTATTAGGGAGACAATCGCTTAAAGAGGAAGGCAAGATCTCGCAAATTGCCGTGCAGAATAACGCCGCCCCGCCCCGCCTGATAGAATTGATCGAAGCCGATAAAAAGTTAAAAATAACCAATAACACCAACCCCCAATCCGCCCTGAATGGAGGCAAAATTCAGGCGGTGATAAACATTTCAGAAGATAGCGTATCCTCCGGGAATGCTCGGACTAAATTAAGTGTTTTATACGATGCCTCCAGCCGAAATTCCAAAGTTGCCATGGATCGGCTGCGGGGATTATTCGAAAAGTATCGTCATCAATTGATAATAGACCGATTGATTCAAAGCAGGATGGATACGATAATTATAAACCCATTCCAGACAGATTTTCAAAATATCGCCTCATCCCAAAAGATGGGTGGATTTCTGATGGGGACAATCATTCCGTATATGATAGTTATGCTGATCTGCATCGGAGCTGTTTATCCCGCCATGGACATTACCGCCGGTGAAAAAGAACGAAAAACCATTGAAACACTGCTGGTCAGCAATATAAGCCGCAATGAGATCGTAACCGGGAAAATGCTGACGGTGATAACCTTGGGCCTTGTCACTGCGGTGCTTGGTTTAATGAGCCTGGCTCTGACCATACTTTCCGGCCTTTCCGTCTTTTCAGTAAATAAAATCCAAACCAGCCTTTCAATTTCACCGGGCGCGGTGGCTTTTTCTTTGCTTACACTCATTCCAACCGCAATCGTAATCGTTTCCGTGATGCTGATGATAGGCAGCTATGCCCGCACGGTTAAGGAGGGGAGCGCTTACGGATCTTATTTTATGATGGCTGTTATAATGTTAGCCATGGGTTCGATGGTTCCGATGGAAGCATCTTCCAACTTATTCGCGATTCCGATATTAAATACGGCGCTGTGCCAAAAAGAACTTTTGATGGGAGTTTTTAATTGGCAGCATATTATGTTAGCGGTACTGACCAGCAGCTTTTTGGCTTGTATTTCCGTAGGGATAACTGTAGCTATATTCAAACAAGAGAGTGTATTGTTTCGAAGTTAATATTCCCATTAGCAAATCAGTTAATTTTGTATATCTACTAACATAAACAGCAACCCAAGGTATTATTTTACAGCCCATTGATCCCCAGCCGTTTATCTTGACGGTATAATTTTTATCTGTTATAATCATCTTTTATATCAATAATATCCAGCGAGGGTGGCGGAACTGGCAGACGCGCCAGACTTAGGATCTGGTGCCGCAAGGCGTGGGGGTTCAAATCCCCCCCTTCGTACCAAAATCACCTCTCCCCTATCCCTCTCCTAAAGTTCAGCCTTCGTAGCCGCAGCATACTTTTTTGGGTCAAGGCTCACTACGGCGAAGTAGGCCGTTAGGAGAGGGAAGTGCCTGCACTGAGTAAAGCAAACCAAATAACATACGAAGTGGTGAGGTCCGCCGACAAAGAGAAACAAAAAATTCAATATACAAATCTAAGGAGCCGTTTTGAAAGTCGAGATCAAAGAGCCCAAATCCTGGCAGAGGATATTCGAGATAGAGGTGCCCAGCCAGCAGTTGAATGAGGCCATCGAGGACCTGTACCAGGAGTACGGCCGAAAGGCCAAGATTCCGGGCTTCCGCCCCGGCAGGGTGCCCCGGACGGTGCTGGAGGCCAGGTTCGGCAAGGGCATCGAGGCCGAGGCCATCGAGCGTCTGGTGCCGGAATCGTATGAAAAGGCCCTGGTGGAGAACAAGCTGGTGCCGGTCAACCGGGCGGTGATCTCGGACCTGGACATCACCGGAGATAAAATACTGAAATTCAAGGCCACCTTCGAGGTCCTGCCGGCCATCACCCTCAAACGATACCAGGGCCTGCCGGCGGTCAAGCGTTTGCGCCAGGTGGCCGATGAAGACGTGGTCCGGGAGATCGAGTTCCTGCAGAACATCTACGCCGAGTACAACACGGTGGACCGAGCTTCGGCCCAGGGCGACCGGGTGATCATCGATTTCAAACCGGTCTCCGGGGTGGACCACCCCGAGAAATCCCAGGGTGAGAATTATACCATCGATCTGGGGGCGGCCCAGGTGCTGCCGGAGTTCAATGACAATCTGACCGGGGTCAAGGCCGGCGACGTCAAGGATATATCGGTCCAGTACAAGAATGACTACCAGGCCCAGGAGCTGGCCGGCAAGACGGTGGTCTTCCAGGTGACGGTCAAGGAGATCAAGCAGAAGAAACAGCCGGAGCTGAACGATGATTTCGCCAAGAAGGTCAGCGAGTACCAGACCATAGGGGAACTTCGGGAGAAGATCAAATCAGGCATGATCGCCCGGGCCGAGGCCGAGGCCATGGAGGGGGTGCGGATCCAGGCGGTCAACGCCATGATAGACGAGAACCCGGTGGAGCTGCCGGAATCTCTGGTAAAGGAGCAGACCCAGAGCATGGTGGCCGAGGCCAAGGAAAGACACCTGCGCCAGCACAACCATCCCGACAAAAAGGACTGCCCGGAATGCGGCTGGGACCAGGAGAAGATGCTGGCCCAGTATAAGCCGGCCGCCCTGTGGAAGATAAAGGAGGACCTGTTCCTGGCCCAGGTGGTCAAGGCCGAGAACATCCAGGCCGGGCCGGAGGAGATCGAAGAGGCCATAGAGGACTGGGCCCGGCACAACCGCACCGATCCGGCCGAGATCAGAAAGGTATTGCAAAAAAATCCGGAGCGGATGGACGACCTCAAGGACCGCCTGGCCGCCAACAAAGCCGGGCAGATGCTGGCCCAGTGGGCCGAGGTCAAACTGGAGAAGATCGCGGACAAGAAATAATCAATAATTCAACCTAAATGGGGGCCGAGTAATGTCCAACGATAGCAGCAAACTGATGCTGGAGAATAAAAGCGTCTGGGAGCGGGCCGACGCCAAACTGCGGGAAAGATATTTCGGCTTTGCCAGGGAATACGCCGGGTTTCTGGATGCCGGCCGCACCGAAAGACTGGCGGTGGAACGCCTGAAGGAGCTGGCCGAGCAGCAGGGCTTCCTGCCGGTGGAGAAGGTCAAGTCCTGGAAGGCCGGGCAGAAGGTCTATGCCATCAACCGCGGCAAGAACATCTTCCTGGCGGTGCTGGGACAGGAACCTCTGGAGAACGGCGCCAACCTGGTGGCCTCCCACCTGGACGTGCCCCGGCTGGACCTGAAACAAAGGCCGCTGTATCAGGATGACGAACTGGGACAGGCCCTGCTGCGCACCCATTATTACGGCGGGGTCAAGAAGTACCAGTGGGTGAACATCCCGCTGGGGCTGTACGGCAAGGTGATACTGCGAAACGGCCAGGAGGTGGACCTGGCCATCGGCCACGACGACGATGATCCCTGTTTCGTGATCACCGACATCCTGCCCCATCTCAACAAGAAGGAACAGGCCGACCGCAAATCCGGGGAGACCATCAAGGGTGAGGAGCTGGTGGTGCTGTGCGGCGGGATCCCGGTGGACGACGCCGAGGCCAAGAGCCGGGTCAAGCTGGCGGTGCTGGAGCACCTGAACAAGAAATACGGGATGGAAGAGGAGGACCTGATCAGCTCCGAGATCGAGATGGTGCCGCTGATCAAATCCCGCTTCATCGGATTCGACAGAAGCTTCCTGGGGGGCTACGGCCACGATGACCGGGTCTGCAGCTATACCTCGGCCCGGGCCATCTTCGACGTCAGGGATCCCAAGAAGACAGTAGTGGCGGCCTGCGTGGACAAGGAGGAGATCGGCTCCGAGGGAAACACCGGGATGCAGGCCATGTTCCTGTGGAACTTTTTGGGCGACCTGATGGCCCTGAACAAGCCGGATTATTCCGAGGCGGCCCTCCGGAGATGCCTGTCCCGCTCCCGGGTGCTCTCGGCCGACACCAATGCCGCGGTGGAGCCAAATTTCAAGGGGGTGCATGAGATGTCCAACGCCGGCCGGGCGGGCTACGGCCTGATGATGATCAAATACACCGGGCACGGCGGAAAGAGCGGGGCCAGCGACGCCAACGCCGAGTTCGTGGGCTGGGTCAGGAAGATATTCAACGATAACCACATCCCCTGGCAATGCGGCGCCATGGGCAAGGTGGACGAGGGCGGCGGCGGCACGGTGGCCAAATTCCTGGCCAAGCTGGGGATGGAGGTGCTGGACTGCGGCCCGGCGGTGATGTCCCTGCATTCGCCCTTCGAGGTGGTATCGGTGGCCGATATCTATGCCAGCTACCAGGGCTACCTGGCGTTTTACCAGGCGGGTTGACGATGGTCGGTCGCCAAAATACAAAACAAGCGATAAGTTAATCTAAAAATCAGGAATAAAACAGGGAGATAAGCGGATATGATAATGAAGGCAATGCGCAGCCAGATGAAGGTGATCATGTGGATCGTGGCCGTGGCCATGGTGGTGGGCTTCGGGTTCATCATTACCGGGACCGGCGGGAACCTGGGCAAGAGCCAGAGCAAGCTGGCCCAGGGCATCGTGGGCGAGGTTGACGGACAGTCCATCAGCCTGCGGCAATACCAGGAGATATACCGGCAGAACCTGCAGAACTACCGCCAGCAGTCGGGCGGCGAGCCGGATGAGGCCACCGCCAAGCAGATAGAGAACCAGACCTGGCAGTCGCTGGTGGAGGAGATGCTGTTGCAGCAGGCCTACCGCAAGCTGGGAATAAAGACCTTTGATGAAGAAGTGGTCAGCATTATCAGGAACAGCCCGCCCCAGGAGCTGAGGGGCAACGAAAACCTGATGACCAACGGGGTTTTCGACATCCAGAAATACCATGCCTTTATCAGCCATCCCCAGAGCATGCCCTGGCTGCTGGATTACGAAATCCAGATCAAAAAGCAGCTGCCCCTGCAAAAACTGAGGCTGCAGCTGGTGGCCGGCATCCGGGTCACCGACCAGGAGCTCAAGGAGGCCTTCATTGACAAATTTGACCGGGTCAGGGCCAGCTATATAGCCATCCCCTTGGGGGCTTTTTACAACCCCAACCAGGAGATATCCCAAGACCGGATCGCCGGATATTACCAGGAGCACCGTTCAGAATACCAGGCTCCGGAGAGGGCCAACCTGGAGTTCGTGGCCTTTGCCCACAGCCCCACCGAAAAGGACCTTCAGGCCGTCAAGGACCGGATAGGGGAGATATACCAGGAGGCCAGGACCCCGGGGGCCGATTTCGCCGAACTGGCCATGACCTACTCCGAGGATCCGGGAACCACCGAAAAGGGCGGAGACCTGGGTTTCTTCGGCCGGGGGCAGATGATCCCCGAGTTCGAGAAGGTGGCTTTCGAAATGGCGCCGGGGAAGGTATCCCCGCCCTTCCAGACCCAGTTCGGGTGGCATATAGTCAAGGTGGAGGAGAAGAAGACCGAGCAGGGGAAGCCCATGGTCCGGGCCAGGCACATCCTGCTTCGCATCAAGGCCAGCGAGGAGACCCTGGCCGACCTGCGGATCAAATCCGATATCTTCAACGATGCTGTCAAGGAGCAGGGATTTGAAAAGGCCGCCGCCGAGCAGGGATTGGAGATCGTCAAGACCGGCTTCTTCCCCAGGGGTTTTTATGTGCCCCGACTGGGCTCTATGCCGGAGTTGGTTAATTTTGCCTTCGACGAGAGCCAGGGGAGCGTCAGCCCGGTGCTGGACAACGGGCAGAGCTATGTGGTGGCCAGGATACTGGACCGCCAGAAGAAGGGCATCAAGCCACTGGCCGAGGTGGAGCAGCTGATAAGGTCCAAGATATTGATGGAGATGGCCAAAGCCGAGGCCCAGGCCATGGCTCAGAACCTTCGTTCCCAGATCGCAAATCCCGGCGAGCTGGAGAAGGCGGCCAAAGCCGCCAATGCCAAGCTGGAGACCACCGGCGAATTCAGCCGGGCTGATTTCCTGCCCAACGTGGGGAACCAGAACGAATTCTTCGCCGCCGCTTTTTCCCTGGCCCCGGGAACGGTGTCGGGCCCGGTGGCCACCGACCAGGCGGTCTATATCATCCGGGTGGACAGCCACAATCCCATCAACCAGGAGCTGTTCAACCAGGAGGCCGGGAAGCTGGAGCAGGAATTGATACAGAAGAAACAGAATGAGGCCATTCAGAACTGGTACCAGAGCCTGCAGAATAACGCCAATATCCGGGATTACCGGGTGGCCGGGATGTAGCTTAGCTATCAGCTGATAGTTGTCAGGCAACAGAAGAGCCGGAGTCTTAAGACTCCGGCTCTTTATATTTTGCCCATAAAAAAGCTTGACGTGAATGTTATCTTGTAATATTCTTATAGGGTAGTGACGAGTTCTTATCTCCTCTCATAAAAAGTAAGAAATATAATCATAAAAGGAAAACGGAAATGAAACGGTTTAAAATCGTAATGACAATATTCGTGACATTAGCAATATTGTTTGGCATTAAGACGTATGCTCAAAAAGCACCGATGGATTCTTTAACCAAGGCCATAAAGAGTAATATGCATACTGTGCAGCTTGCCATTGAGGATTGTGCCCTTCGCCACGGCGGTATTTACCCTTCATCAGTGAAGGATGTTATAACGCTTTTACCGAAAAAATTTACCAATCCCTGCAACACAAAACTCCCAGCAGTAGCAGATGGCGAGAGCGATATCCCCGGGCAAGCGATGTACATTTCTGGGGGGCCAAATAATTATACTGTCTTAGGGAATGACGAGCGCGGCCAAAGGATGAAGTTGAGACTGGCAGGAGCGCCTGTTAACCGGACTGTAATTCAGAAGCCATTGAAGGAAGTTGCTAAAAACACAGCTTCTGAGGCAGACAGCCTGCCGGAAAAGTATGTTAAAAAAGTTTTGATCGAAGCCAAGTGGGGTGATAAACCAGGAGAATTTAAATTAGATCCCATTAATGAAACACATGAGTGGAAAACATTTATAGCACTTGACAAATGGTATAATATATATATAGTTGACCCTAATAATTTCAGAATAAATATATTTAATAAAGAAGGTAATTTTAAAAAAGCTGTACAATTATCTGAAAAAGAAAGGATAATAATAACAGGCATTGCTGTTGATCCCAGAGAGCATATATTTATAACCTCTTCTGCACCAATAAGTGGTCAAGTAATTATAGAGATAAACAGAAAAAGTCAGATTATTGATAAATTTGAATTACCAGGCGTTTGGGTTGGCCTTTCGAAATTTAGCGAAGACAGTGAAGGGAATATTTATGTACGTAGACGCAGAACGGATTCTATTTCTGTACCGTTATCTTTGGCAAGTAAACGAAAAGACAGTAAGGACGTAATTAATAAAATAAAGGAATTAAAATTATTAAAAAATCATTCTAAAGAAAAAATAACAAAATGCGGTTTAATTGCTTCTGTAGATAATACAGGACAAATTATTTTTAAAGATAAAAAAGGTGAAACTTTATTTAGTAAAAGACAATATGATATAGTTGATAATCATTCGTTTAATTACAAACATTATAATGATATCATGGCGACAGCTATTGCTATTGTTGATGACAATGGAAATTTCTATATAGTCCAAGGGACAGCACAAGGGCTTCAGGTGCTAAAATGCACCCCCCAGTTCGAAGAATTAAAATGAATAAGAAGTTATCCAGCTTGATTTTGTGCCTTTTATTGCTTTTGTCAAGCAGTTTTGGCGGAACAAAAAAGCCAGACTATGTCTGGCTTTAATTTTTCTGGTAGCGGCTCAGGGATTTTCCGCCGGCGCCATAAATGTCCCAGCGCTGACAGTAGTCCGCCGTAGGAGGACAGGAATGATTATCTGCCAAGCGTCGGCGGACCCGCCGTCGCCTTACTTTGAAGCCGGGTTGCCGGAGGGGAACCCCGGACGATCAATAAAAAAAGCCAGACATATGTCTGGCTTTGGTATTTTCTGGTAGCGGCTCAGGGATTTGAACCCCGGACACGCGGATTATGATTCCGCTGCTCTAACCAACTGAGCTAAGCCGCCACTATCGGGGGACATTTAAAAACCCCAGTAAAGTTTCTAGTGCCTCTAAACTCATTACTAGGGCCTATATTTATGGTAGCGGGGGGAGGATTCGAACCTCCGACCTTTGGGTTATGGGCCCAACGAGCTACCAGGCTGCTCCACCCCGCGACGTTTATTAAGATCGACCATGCAATGATACCAAAGAACCGGCCCAAAGTCAAGGTCTTTTCTTGAGCGAGTCGGCCGGGTAGAAACGGTACGAGGTCTCTCCGGCCCTGGTCATCCCCAGCTTCTCCCGGGCCTGGGATTCCAGATAAAAGCTGTCGGTCTTCAGACGCCTGATCTCCCGGCACAGGATCTCGCTGTGGGCCAGGTTGGCCAGCATCTCCTTTTTTATCCGCTTCTGCTGGCGGTCCACCCGGAGCATGGTAATCCAGCCGTAGCGTCCCATCCCGAACATCAGGATCACGATCACAAACGAGGATATCACCAGGGCCAGAACGGCCTTGGTGGAGCTGCTCCTATGTGCGCCGGAACGGGGCATGGTGCTGTATCATTTGAATACGGACCTGCCGGGGTAATGGGCGGCCGGCCCCAGTTCCTCCTCGATGCGCAGCAGTTGGTTGTACTTCTCCAGCCTTTCCCCGCGGCAGGGAGCCCCCGTTTTAAGGTGCCCGGTCTTCATGGCCACGGTGAAGTCGGCAATGAAGCTGTCCACCGTTTCTCCGCTGCGATGGGAAACCATGGCCTTCCAGCCGGCCTGATAGGCCATCTCGATGGCGGCCTGAGTCTCGGTCAGGGTGCCGATCTGGTTGAGCTTGATCAGGACGGCGTTGGCCGCCTTCTCCTTAATACCTCTGGCGATGCGTTTGACATTGGTGACGAACAGGTCGTCCCCCACCAGTTCAATCTTGTCCCCCAGGCGCTGGTTCAGCAGTTTCCAGCCATCCCAGTCGTCTTCAGCCAATCCGTCCTCGATGACGATGATGGGATATTTCTGGCACCACTGCTGGTACATGTCCACCATTTGTTCTGAGCTTATGCTTCGGCCCTCGGTTTTCAGATTATACTTTCCATCCTGGTAGAAGCCGCTGGAGGCCGGGTCCAGGGCCAGTGAGATCTGCTCCCCGGGGCGGTATCCGGCTTTCTCGATGGCCTGGATGATCAGGTCCAGGGCCTCGGCATTGGTCTTCAGGGCCGGGGCGAAACCTCCTTCGTCTCCCACTCCGGTGGAATAGCCCTTGTCCTTGAGCACGGATTTCAGGGCATGGTAGGTTTCGCTGCCCCAGCGCAGGGCTTCCGCAAAACTGGGAGCGCCCAAGGGGGCGATCATGAATTCCTGAAGGTCGGTGCCCTGCCAGTTGGCGTGGGCCCCCCCGTTCATGATGTTGAACATGGGGACCGGCAGGGCAGTGGCGGCCTCCCCTCCCAGGTAGCGGTACAGGGGCTGGCCCGAGGCGGCCGCCGCAGCCCGGGCCACCGCCAGGCTGACTCCCAAGGTGGCGTTGGCTCCCAGCTTGGATTTGTTGTCGGTTCCGTCCAGGTCCAGCATGACCTGATCCACCGCCTTCTGTTCGCTGGCCTCCCGGCCGGAGAGGGCTGGGGCGATGGCGGAATTGACGTTCTCTACTGCCTTGAGCACGCCCTTGCCGCCATAACGGTTCCGGTCTCCGTCCCTCAGTTCCAAGGCCTCATGGATTCCGGTGGATGCGCCGGAGGGGACGGCGGCCCGGCCCATGGCTCCGCAGGCCAGATGGCAATCCACCTCGACCGTGGGGTTGCCCCGGGAATCCAGGATCTCCCGGGCATGGATCTTGGCGATGGCGGTCATGATAAAACCTCCGGAAAATAGGTTGATTATTTTATGTATTCCAGGGTTAAAACGCCGTCCCGGAATACCGCATAGGAGAAGCTGGCGATGAAATCCCCCAGGTTGATATAGATCTTGCCGTTCTCTTCATGAACTGTCGGCAGATGGGTGTGCCCCAGCAGCACGCAATCGAATCCCTGGGCGAACTTTTCCCGGGCCACCTCCAGCATCGGGCCGGGATCGAGGTGCATGTCCCTGGTCAGGTGGTTGCGGGAGACCTGCGAGAACCATTTGGCAAAAGGAATGGCCAAGTCGGGATGCAGCAGGCGGTACAGCCAGATGGTAAAGGGATTTCTCAAGACAACCTTCAGCATCTTATATCCCAGATCTCCCTTTCCCAGGCCGTCCCCGTGGGCCAGGAACATCTTTTTTCCGCCGGCCTCCAGGGCCAAGGGCTGGCGATGAACCGTTATTCCCAGCTCCCGGCTCAGGAAATCGCCTATCCAAAAATCGTGGTTGCCCACCAGCAGGTCGACCGTTACCCCCCGGGATCTCAGGTCTTTCAACAGTCTGATGATCTCCAGGTGTTCCTTCTGGATCACGCTGCGGTATTCGAACCAGAAATCGAACAGGTCGCCCAGAATAAAAAGCCTGTCGCCCGGACCCGCCATCCGGCCGAAAAGGAGGCTTAATTTTGCCAGTTTCTCCCGGTCGCTTCCGGAGTGCCCGGCCGAGCCCAGGTGGACATCGGAAATAAAATATATCACCTTGACATTTTCAAATATTTCATGCTAATGTTATCAACAGGTAAGACTATAGCATATGGTTTATTAAAAGGCAATATATTTTTATTGACATTTGCCGCCGGTATGCATAAAATGGATTATCGACATTTCGAATGAGGGTAAAATGAAACAGAAAGCGTGGGCCAAGTGCACAGCGATGGTCCTGACACTGACGATTATGGCCGCCCTGGGCTGCGGCAAAAAAAAGGCCGCTGTCTCCCAGGGCATAACCCCCAATGTCCTGAACTTTTATATCCTGCATCAGGAGATAGGAGCCATCAGGGGCAAGGTCGGAGCTTCGACCCCCGAGCAGAAGGCCCAATACCTTCCCAGTTATAACGAGCTTATCGGCCGCAGCCAGAAGATGATCCAGGACAACCAAACCTCCCAGGAATTGAAAAAATATCCGGCCATAGATGCGGCCATGGATTCCTGCCTTAATGCCGGGGTGGCATTCCTCATCCTGGAGGCCAAGGCGGTTGAGACCATCAGCAGGCTGGCTGATGTAAAACAGCAGTTGTCCGATCTCAGGCAATCAACCAGGAACAACAGCCTGCTGGCCAAGAAACAAAAGCCCAAGATGGACGCCCTGGCCAAACAGCAGGCCAGCCTGCAGAAACAGCTTGACGGCCATAAGCCGGGCTTAAGCCGAAACAGCCAGACCTGCCGGGCCTTATTGAAAAGCTACAACAACCTGGTTTTGCAGGGAAAGATACTGGAATACACCAACGATGTAAAATTGTTTGCCTTGTTCTCCTGGGAAAAGCCGGCCCCGGTCAAAACGGTAAAGAAAAAGCGGAAATGAGCCGGTTGATAAGGGCCGCCACGGTCTCGCTCCTGATATTCGCTGCTTTGGGCTGCGGAGACCGCAGGGCCGTAAGCAAAGGCCGGGAGTTCCTGGAGATGGGCGATCTCTCCCGAGCCCTGGCTCAATTCGAACAGGCCGTGTCCCACAATCCCCGTAACGCCCTCGCCCACTATCTGCTGGCCAGAACCTACTGCCTGTGCGACTCGGCGGCACTGGCCATAAAGGAATATTCCCTGCTGGCGCAGCTGGACCGGGAGATGGCTGACGACACCTTGCTGCGCCAGAGGATATCACTGTACCTGGGGCTGGAGCCCTACCCTTCGCTCAGGCTGACCGGGGCCAAAGGCAATGACGCCTTTCCCTGCATCTCGGGGGATGGGAAAAGGATCGCCTTTTCCTCCAAACGGGACGGCAATGCCGAACTTTACATCATGTCCGGCGACGGCGGGGACCAGCAGAGGCTCACCAGCCACCCGGCGGTGGATTACGGGCCGTCGTTCTCGCCCGATGGCAGCAAACTGCTGTTCGTCTCCGACCGCGAGGGCAACGATGAGGTATATCTCTACGACCTGTCCGCCAAAAAGGAAACCAGGCTGACCTACAGCAAAAGCGATGACTGGCTGCCATGCTTTTCGCCCGACGGCCAGGAGGTCTTCTGGGTCTCCGACCGCTCGGGCAGATATGCCGTGTGGAGGATGTCCCTGGGGGCCGGCAACCCCGAAAAAGAAAACTCACCCCAGGTTCTTTTTGAGGATCAGACCGGAGAGGTGGCCTATTTCGGGCTCTGCTCCGGCCGCCTGGTGGTGCAGAGAGAGAGCCAGAACCAAAGCTTCCTGCTGTCGGTTGATATCAGCGACGGCCGGACGGCCGAGATCGATATTCCGTCATTTCGTTCGGGGATACCGACCATAGTTCTGCCGGATGGCAGATCCATAGCCTATGTCTCTGCCTGTGACGGCAACGACGAGATCTATCTCTACCAGCCGGATCAGAAGCGTTCCCTCAGGCTGACCAACAATGCTTCGGAGGATTTCGTCTTCGGCTTCACCCCCGATGGCAAAAAGATGCTGTACGATTCGGACCGGGGCGGCGACCGCGATGTCTACCTGATGCAGCTGGACAGGCTGATCGCCCGGGATCAATTGCTGAGCAGGATCACCAAACTTTAATACAAAAAACACAATGGCGAGGGCATCATGAAGCTCAAGTGCAACGTTTGCGGCTACATCTACGATCCGGAGGCCGGCGACCCCGACGGAGACGTCAGGCCGGGAACATATTTTGACAATCTTCCGCTGGACTGGGTCTGCCCGGACTGTGGCGCGTCGCAGGATATTTTCGAGATCATCGACGACGATTTTGAGGAGGAAGGCGGGGAGGAGGATGAGTAGTCCTCTTCCCGTTTCTTTTTCGGAAGCAAGGGGCAAGCAGCCACAATATCATCCGGCCAGTCAGCGATGCCTTCGGCCGGGGGATGGGGCTGGCGATGAAAATCTGTCTGAAATACCAGGAGATATAAATTTTGTCGGTTATATAGTTAATACAACTGGGAGGGACGAATGAAGGTCACTTTTTACGGGGTGCGGGGCTCTATCCCGGCGCCGGGCGCCGACACCTACCGCTACGGCGGCAACACCACCTGCGCCGAGGTGATCACCTCCAGCGGCTACCGGATGATCATCGACTGCGGCACCGGGATCCGGAAGCTGGGGCTAAAACTGCTCAAGGAAAAGGATCCGGCCGCCATCCCCATCTTCATCACCCACGCCCATTGGGACCATGTCCAGGGGCTGCCGTTCTTCCTTCCCATTTATATGCCCCGTTTCAAACTGATGTTCGTCAGCGCCAACGACAGCTTCGACCGGCTGTATCAGACCCTCTACAATCAGATGGACGGATACGTGTTTCCGGCCGACCTGCAGGAGGTGCAATCCCAGGTCAAGTTCGAGATAATAGACTCCAAGGGCTTCGATTTCGGCGGGGTGCATTTCGACACCATCCTGAACAACCATCCGGTGCCCACCCACGGCCTGCGGATAAAGGACGGGGAGAAGACCTTCGTCTTCATCACCGACAACGAATTGCGGGCGGAGAAGCCGGCCACCCCTTACCAGGATTTTGCGGCCTTCTGCCGGGGGGCGGACATTCTGGTGCACGACGCCCAGTACACCGAGGAGGACATGAAGAAGACCCGGGGCTGGGGGCATTCCACCTTCGGCGAAGCCGTAAAACTGGCCGAGGAGGCCGGGGTCAAGCGGCTGGGGTTCTTCCACCACGATCCGGAGCGGACCGACGATCAGCTGGATGAGATCATAAAACAGATGCAGGGGACCACCCAGGTCAAATTGTTCGGGACCCGGGAGGGTGAGGTGCTGGAACTTTAGACCTAACCCCCGCCCCTTCCCCAAGGGGGAAGGGGTCCAGTATAAAAAAAAGAAAATCAAATGGTATAAAATATGGTCGATCTGACCATCAAAATAGCCGGGGCGGCCGGGCAGGGGATGCAGACCATCTCCACCATCCTGGCCAGATCACTCACCCGGCAGGGCTATTACGTCTACTGCTACCAGGATCTGATGTCCCGGATCCGGGGCGGGCATAATTACGCCACCATCCGCATCTCCGACCACCCGGTGGGCGGACTGTCCGAGGAGAGCAACATCCTGATAGCCCTGAATGCGGAATCCGTCAAACTTCACTCCGGGGAGATGATCCCCAACGGGGTCATTGTATACGACGACAAATTGCAACCCTTCGACAAAGCTCAGGGCAAGAATGAAGATCTTGAAATTCAAAATGATGAATTGAATCTATTTCCGGTGCCGATGGAAAAACTGGCGGTGGAGGCCGGACAGAACAAGATTCTGGTCAATTCGGTGGCCTGCGGGGTGTGCTTCAACCTGATGGAATACGATTTCGATGTCCTGGCCGATACCTTGGGGGATATATTTGCCGCCAAGGGCGACGCCATGGTGGAGGCCAACATCCGGGCGGCCCGGGCGGGCTACGAATATGCCCGGAAAAATTTCCCGGAAGGAACCTGCCCCTATTGTCAGTTAAAACTTGAAAGGGAAAAGTCGAAAGCCCGGTTGCTGATGAACGGCAGCCAAGCCGCCGGACTGGGGGCCATCCTGTCCGGGCTTAAATTCATGTCGGCCTATCCCATGTCTCCATCCACCGGAATCATGGAATATATCGCTTCCCAGCAGGTGGAATTGGGGATCATCATGGAACAGGCCGAGGACGAAATCGCGGCCATCAATATGGCGCTGGGGGCCTCTTTCGCCGGGGTGCGCAGCATGACCGCCACCTCGGGCGGCGGCTTCGCCCTGATGACCGAGGGGCTGTCGCTGGCCGGGATGACCGAGACCCCGCTGGTCATCTTCTTGGCCCAGCGGCCCGGCCCGGCCACCGGGCTTCCCACCCGCACCGAGCAGGGCGACCTGATGTTCGCCCTGTACGGCGGGCACGGCGAATTCCCCCGGGCCATCCTGGCTCCCGGCGATGCCGAGGAGACCGTACATTGCATGAACCGGGCCTTCAACCTGGCGGACCGCTACCAGATCCCGGTGATAATCCTGGGCGACCAGAACCTGAACGATTCTTTCTGGACGGTGGATGCTATCGATCCCGGGCGCTTCTCCATAGACCGTGGGAAGCTACTCGATAAATGGGATGAAACCCAGGAGGAATACAAGAGGTATCACCTGACACCCGACGGCATCTCGCCCCGGCTGATCCCCGGCAGCCCCGGAGCGGTGGGCTACTGGGACAGCGACGAACACACCGAGGAGGGGCACATCGCCGAGAGCGCCTCGGTCAGGCGGCAGATGACGGCCAAGAGGATGAAGAAAATCCAGTCCCTGCAGGCGGAAGCCCTGGCCCCCGTAATGTGCGGCACCGGCGACCAGGTGCTGCTGATCGGTTTCGGCACCACCAAGTGGCCGGTCATGAAGGCCGTGGAGGCTTTGGCCAGAAAGGGCGAAAAGATATCCGGCCTGCATATAAAACAGCCGTACCCTCTGTCATCGGAGATCAGAACGATATCGGAAGGTTTTTCCAAGATAATCGTGGTGGAGCAGAACGCCACCGGGCAGCTGGAAAAACTGCTGTTGACAGAATCGGGCATCAAAGCCTCCGGGTCCATCAGAAAATTCGACGGCCGGCCGATCACGGCCAAATATATAGTTGATAGTTACGAAACCGTAAGACAAACTCTATAAGGAAGCCAGGAATGCAGGAAAATCGAATACATGGGGAAATTGGTTTTGGATGTGGAAAGGGACCAAGCAAAATAATTCCTGTCTTCATGGTTTCATTATAAGGGATTCTATAAGGAAGCCAGGAATACAGGAGAATCGGATACGCGGTTTTAGGGAGTTGGAATGTGAAAAAAGTCTCGCTTATCCCTAATAATTCCTGCCTTCATGGTTTCATTATAAGGGATTCTATAAGGAAGCCAGGAATACAGGAAAATGGATGCACGGGTAAAGTGGTTTTCGCTTTGAAAAGGGTGATCTCAAAATAATTCCTGCCTTCATGGTTTCATTATAAGGGATTCTATAAGGAAGCCAGGAATACAGGAAAATGGATACACGGGTAAATTGGTTTTCGATTTGAAATGGGTGATATCAAAGTAATTCCTGCCTTCAGGGATTCCTAACAAAAGGGATATATGAGGGACGTTAATATATACAAAAGCGGAGACGGGCGGCCCATAACGGCAAAATATATTGCGGATAGTTATAAATCGTTATGAAAAAAATACTGGCCATATCGATATTCCTGCTGTCAGTCTTGCCGGGTGGGGAGTGTCTGGCCCAGGATTCCCTCAACCTGAGGACCGTGGGGGTCTGGCCCTACGGGCTTACCAATGCCGTAAATAAATACATCAGCGGCGGTCATGATTACATCCTGATGGGCAGCGGCCGGCGCATCAGTTTGCTGAACGTGGACGACCCCGCCCATCCCTGCATCACCGGCGAGACCGGCGTTGCCGACGATATCAACAAGATATGGGCCGATGGCAATTACGCCTATACGGCCCACGGCCACTCCGGGGTCAGCATCATTGACCTTACCGATCCCCACCACATCCGGGGATCCTATAAAACAGAGGGGCCGGCCAAGGACATCGAGGTCAGATGGCCCTATGCCTACGTGGCGGTGGACAGCCAAGGCCTGACGGTGCTGAACATATCCGATCCGGCCGATCCCTTTCTGGTTTCGAGATTGAATTTTTCCGGGGAGACCATCGGCATCGGGCTGGGCGGGAATTACGCCTTTCTGGCCTCGGGCGGCAACGGGGTCAGGGTGCTGAATATCGGCAATCCGAATGTCCCAACGCTTATCGCCAGCTGCAACAGCCTGGGTTATGTTTACGATGTCTCCGTTTCCGGCAGCTATGCCTACGTGGCGGCCGGAGATTCCGGCCTGAGGGTCATGGATATCTCCAATATCTCCGCCCCGGTGCCGTCATCGAAGTTCAAATTCCAGAACAAGGCCAGAGCGGCGGTGAGGTCCGGGGACAATGTCTTTGTGGCCGGGGATTTTGCCGGGCTGAGGATCATCAATGCGGCCACTCCCGGTAAGATCGGGGAGGTGGGATATTTTAAAACCGCCTATAATGTGGTGGACCTGTGTATGATAGGCGACCATGCCTTCCTGGCCGACAGAGCCGGCGGACTGCGGGTTATAGACGTCTCACAGATAAAGAATCCGGTCCTGGCCGGCCAGTTCGACACCCCGGGATATGCCAAGAACCTGCTGATAAAAAACGGCTATGCCTACATCAGCGACGGAGATTCCGGCCTGTGCATCGCTGACATCAGCGATCCGGTGGCGCCGGTTGCCGTGGGGCGGTATCATTCGCCAGGCTTTGTCTCGGCGGCCGATATCCCCGGCAGACATGCCTACCTGGCGGCCGGCGGTGCCGGGCTGAGAATTGTTGATATCCTGGACCCGGCCAATCCGGTGGAGACAGGTTTCTGGGACAGCCCCGGCCAGGCCAACGATGTGTTGCTCCAGACCATGGATGATGAAAGGAGGTATGCCCTCCTGGCCGACGGGGATTCCGGCATATCCCTGGTATATGTACATGATCCTTACAATCCGGTGGATACCGCCAGGCTCGATTCGGTCGGCCATGCCTGCGGCTTGACAACCGTTAGTATCTTGGGTGGCAGCAGTATCCTTGGGGCGATGGGAACCCATGATTTCACCGGTATAGATATCTGGCAGATCTATCCCGACAGCTTGGATTCAAGCAAGGTAACCTATGCCCTAAATGCCGGCAGCGGTCCGGCTGCCGATTACAACTACTCAGTCAGCTTCAATGATAACAAGCTCTGCATATCCAATGGCAATCAGGGGCTCAGTATTAGAAATCTCATCATTGAAAACCTCAATGGTGTGTGGATATACTGGTTTTCCCCCGGGGGAACTTATTATACCTCAACCAAGACCAAGGATGCGGCGATTTCCGGCAACTACGCCTATGTCACCGACAAATATTCGGGTCTGCAGGTGGCCGACTTTACTGACCAGGGAAATCGGGGAGGGATCGGGTTTTATGCCGTGCCCGATTCCATGGAAACGGCGCTTCTCTACGGCAATTATGCCTATCTGCTGTGCGGCCAGGCCGGCATCAGGATCGTGGACGTCACCCAAAAATCCATCATCACCGAAGCCGGGGCCTACGACATCCCCCTGGCTGTCTACGGTCTGCAGGCGAGGGACAGCCTGGCCTACGCGGCGGACGTGAATTCGGGGATAAGGGTGCTGGATATATCCGATGCGGCCCATCCCCGGGAGATAGGCTACTGCCGGACAGCGGGCACCCCTTTCGGGCTGGACATCGCGGACAGCATCATCGGGGTGGCCGACGGGGAGTTCGGGCTGGCATTGATAAACGCCAAAGACCCGGTCAGTCCGGTGGTGGTCGGCAGCTGGAACAGCCCCGGGTTTGCCTACAAGGTAAAGATGGACGGAAATTCCGCATACCTGGCCGACGAGTCCGCCGGATTGCGGATAATAGATATCAGCGACAAAGCGATGCCGGTTGAAACAGGCTTCTATAACACTTTGGGCAATGCCTACGGGCTGGATATCAAAGGCGGCCACGCTTACGTCGCAGACGGGTCCAATGGATTGCAGGTGATCGACATTACGAATAAAGCCGATCCTACGCTGACCGCCAGCTTGAGCCTGCCGGGGACGGCCTACGATGTGGCCATCTCGGGGAATTATGCCTACCTGGCTGCCGGATATTACGGCCTGAGGATCGTCAATATCGCCGATCCCAACCATCCCGCCGAGACCGGATATTGCAACACCGCCGGCTATGCCCGGGGACTGGCAGTCAACGGCAGCACGGCCTATGTGGCCGACGGCCACAACGGACTGGCATCGATTGACGTGTCTGATCCCACCGCCCCCCGGCAGACCGGGCGGTATTACAGCGGGAGCAGTGTCTGGGCGGCGGCCGTTTCCGGAGAGAACATACTTCTTTCGGACGGCAACTATATATTAAGGGTCTTGGAGACCTGGCAATCACCGCTGCCACCGGAAAAAAGATACGAATCTCTGGTATCCCAGAATTATCCCAATCCTTTTAAGGCCGGGACTCGTATCAATTATTCCGTTTCGATTTTCGGCCGGGTCTCAATTTCGATCTACAACGCATACGGACAGAAAGTGATCGAGCTGGTGAACCAGGAGAAAAACGGCGGGCAGTATTCGGCTTATTGGGATGGCCGGGACCAGCAGGGCCGTCCCGTCCCCTGCGGCGTTTATTTCTACCGGGTCAGCACTCCCGATCTTACCCGGACCAAGAAGATGATGATAATCAGGTGATATATGCTTGACCCCGAAATCTATAACAGCCAAGATGAGATAGCCTGGTGCCCCGGCTGTTTCAACCACTCCATCCTGAAGGCTCTCAAGCAGGCCCTATCCGACCTGGAAATACCGCCCCATCGGGCGGTCTTCAGCTCCGGGATCGGCCAGGCGGCCAAGCTGCCGCATTATATCAAATGCAACCTTTTCAACGGGCTGCACGGCCGGGCCCTGCCGGTGGCCACCGGGATCAAGCTGGCCAATCACCATCTCCAGGTCATTGCCGAGGGTGGCGACGGAGACGGCTATGCCGAGGGGGGCAATCATTTCATCCACGCCATGCGGCGGAACATCGGCCTTACCTATCTGGTGCACAACAATCAGGTCTACGGGCTGACCAAGGGCCAGACCTCGCCCACTTCCGAGTCTGGCTTCATCAGCATCACCACCCCGCTGGGCAATTTCAGTTTCCCGGAACAGCCCCTGACCATGGCCATTGCCGCCGAATGCTCCTTGGTGGCCCGTGGTTTTGCCGGGGATTCCGATCATCTGGCCGGGCTGATAGTAGAGGGGCTCAGGAACCCGGGCTTTTCGTTCATCGACATCCTCCAGCCCTGCATCACCTTTAACAAGGTCAATACTTTCAAGTGGTACCAGGAAAGGGTTTATAAACTGCCGCCGGAGTACGACCCCTACGACAAGACAGCGGCCTTTGCCATGGCCCAGGAGTGGGGGGACAAAATACCGACCGGCATCATCTACAGAAACAACCGGGTCCCCTTGGAAAAACAGCTGCCCCAGATTTCCCGGACATCCCTACTGAATCTGGAGATCGAGCAGGAAAAAAGAATTTCACTGATAAATGATTTTAAATGACCGGAGGGAGTAATTTGGAAAGAGTATCTTTTGTAAAACACAAAAACAGGGACATCCTGGTGGTGGATATCTCCGGCATCAGAAATGTGGAAGAGAGCATTGCCACCCTGCAGAACGCCACCCGGCTGGTGAAGACCCAGGCACCGGGATCGCTTCTGATGCTGACCAACGTCAGCGGCACCCATTACGACAAGGCCGGGGCCGATGCCATCAAAACCTATTCCCGGGAGAACACTCCTTTCGTCAAGGCCAGTGCGGTGGTGGGAGTGTCCGGCATCAAGCGTTTGGTGCTGAACACCATAGTCAAGATCACCGGGCGGAGGATCATGCCCTTCGACGACGCGGAGGCGGCCAAGGATTGGCTGGCCGGGCAGCAGTAATAATCAACCAGGAGGCGATAGATGGATAGGGTGAAATATCTTAACCATAAAGGCCGGGAGATCCTGGTACAGGACCTGACCGACTCCAAGAACATCGATGAGAACATTGCCGTCTTCGACCGGACCCAGGGCATCATCGCCGGCCGCCCGGAGAAATCGGTGTTGCTGCTGACCGTCCTGGTAAACACCCATTATTCGCCCCAGGCGGTGGACCGACTGAAGAGATTCTCGGTGGAGGTGACCCCCCATATCAAGGCCAGCGCGGCGGTGGGGATCACCGGCATCAAGAAGGTGGTCTACCAGACGCTGTCAGCGCTTATCGGGCGCAAGATCCACCTTTTTGACAGCATTGACCGGGCCCTGGATTGGCTGGCGGAACAGGAATAATAAACCATAAGGCGAGGAATATCCATGGCAAGCCAGTTTAAAAATATCGACCCCGAGCAGATCGGCGATAATGCTTTCAAGCTCATCAACAAGGATTGGATGCTGATAACTGCCGGCAAAGCGGGTTCCTTCAATACCATGACCGCCAGCTGGGGCGGACTGGGGATACTGTGGCACAAGCCGGTGGCTTTCTGCTTTGTCCGCCCCAACCGCCATACCTACGGGTTCATGGAGCGGGAGCAGTATTACAGCCTTTCGGTTTACCCGGAGAAATACCGGAAGGTGCTGGAGCTCTGTGGCACCAAGTCCGGACGGAACATCGACAAGGTCAAGGAGACCGGGCTGACCCCGCTTTCGGGGGTAACCGGGGCGGTATATTATGAACAGGCCCGTCTGGTGCTGGAATGCCGCAAGATATATTATCACGATATCGATCCCCAGAAATTTCTGGACCCCGAGATCCACAAGAACTACCCCATCAAGGATTATCACCGGATGTATGTGGGAGAGGTGCTTAACTGTCTGGTAAAATAAAATGACCATAAAAATAAATTTAAGGAGGCAAAAAATGAAAAAACTTATTTTGATTTCGTTAAGCCTTTTATCGGCTTCGTTCTGCTGGGCCCAAAGCAAACCGCACGGGATACTGAACCTGAACACGGTAAACGTCAAGGTAGACGGGCAGGTGGGGCCGGAGGAATACCCCACCAATTTCGTGGATTCCCAGACCGGCATCGGCGTCAGCTGGGTGAGCGACGGCAGGCTGCTGTATGTCGCCCTGCAGAGCCCGGCCCGGGGATGGGTGGCCATCGCTTTCGGCAACAGCAAGATCAGGGGGACCTCCATGGTCATCGGATACCACAAACCAGGCGGCGGAAGGGTGGACGAACATGTAGGCAGCTGGGTCTCCACCCACAAGCCCATAGACAAGCCCTCCCTGGTGAACTTTGCCACCGGATCCAATCCCACGGGCACCGTCATAGAATTCGCCATGCCCCTGACCCTTTCCAACGGGCAGGTGATCGTGCCGGGCCAGCCCATGTCTTACGTTCTGGCCCACCACGCCAAAAAGACCTCCTTCAAGGGCCGCCCGTCCAAGAAGAGCGCCGGCACCCTGCTGCTGGGAAAACCGGAGAGGGCCGACGAGATGCCGGTGCAGACCAGCCCGTCGGCCGATACCATCAAAAAATCCGATGAAAAATAATCTCCCAGGGAGGATCGAAATGAAGACAGTGTTACCGATATTCTGTCTGCTGCTGCCGATAGCGGCCTGGGGCGGAGAGACCATATGCCTGCCTCAATATGATCGATGCGCCAGCACGGTGGACGGCAAGATAGATAAGGACGAGTACCGGCATTCTTTTACCGATCCCGTTACCGGCATCATGGTTTTCTGGCAGGCCGACAGCTTCAACCTCCAGGCGGCCCTGAAAAGTCCGGGATCGGGCTGGCTGGCCATCGGACTGGGGTCGGGCAAGATGAACGGGGCCGACATGATAATAGGCTTTAAGGATGGCGCCGGGCAGTGGGTGGCGGAGGAGCATCTGGGAAAGGCTTTCTTTCGCCATGCCCCGGTTGAAAAGCCCAAATTGGCGGCCGGAAAAGCGGCAGCGGCGGAGGGCCGGACAATATTGGAATTTATCCTCCCCCTGAAGCTTTCCAACGGCAAGGAGATCAAGCCGGGACAAAACTTCCCGTTCCTGCTGGCCTATCATAAGGACAAAGTAAAAATTTCCAAGCATACCAAGAAGTCGGCAAATATGCTGATGCTGGCCAGGGAAGCCGAGAAAACCGGCAAGTGAGGAGTTGTTATGGCCAACAAAGTCAAAGGGGCCAACCGGGTCCACCAGATCATGCTGTATGCCCTGTCCACCTGCGTTTGGTGCCGGAAGACGAAAAAACTGCTGGACACCCTTGATGTCGAATATGAATACATCTTCGTCGACCTGCTGGATGGGGTGGAAGAGGAGCGGGCGATGGACCAGTTGGAGCGGTACAACCCCGGCCGGACCTTCCCCACCATGGTGATAGATGGCAAACGGGTTATAGTGGGCTTCAAGGAGCCGGAGATCAGGAAGGCATTGTCATGAGGAAGATAAAAGAGATCGAGGCCGAGGTCCGGGAGCTGGCCGATAAAGAGGGATATCTGCTGAATTCCGACCGGGAGATCCTTGAGGGTATCATCGAGGGTCTGGCTATCAACGAGGAAAAACTGGGTTACTGGTCTTGCCCCTGCCGTAAGGCTTCGGGAGACAGAATGCAGGATCTGGACATAATCTGCCCCTGCCAGTACCGCGACCCGGACCTGGCGGAATACGGGCGCTGCTATTGCGCGCTGTATGTCACTCAGGGATATGTCGACCAGGGCTCATCCCCTGAACCGATCCCGGAAAGAAGGGAAAAGGAAATCAAGTCCGGATCCAAGGATTCGGAGGCTCATAATGAGATCCCCGAAGATCAAGGGGAAAATAAAATAAAGACCTGGCGATGCCAGGTCTGCGGGTATCTCTGCGCCAGGCCGGAGGTCCCCCCGGTCTGTCCCATCTGCCGGGCCAAGAAGGAGAGGTTTGAGGAATATCGGATTTAGCAAAAGAACGATCTTTCGGCTGGCTTTTGCTTTTGCCGGACTGGTGATATTTGCCGGGTGCCAGCATAATCCAGTGTATCCCGATATCGGCTCGGTATACATCTACAGCGACCCCGATAAGGCCGAGGTGCTGATGGACGGACAAATGCTGCGCCTGATCACGCCGGTAAAGATAGACGGGATACCGGTGGGGCTGCATACCTTTACTCTGAGGCATAACAATTACAAGGTAATGAACTTTACCATGGAGGTAAAACCGGGTCAGACCAGGACGGTCTACAAAAAACTTTCTACTATCTCCCTGCAAAGGAAGGACACATTATCCATATCGGCCGGCGATATGGACCTAACCAGCGAGGGAGTGATATTTTTAACCAATCTCTGGAGCGGCAATATCACCATTGCCCGGATAGCCGACAACGGTCAAATTTCTACGATCGACCAGATTGATGTGGGGGCTCCCCAGCGGCTGATCGCCGCAAACGAATCTGCCAACCGGGTATTTGTCACCAGGCAGAAACCCGACGGCGAGGAGGACCTGGTGGGGCTGGAGATACTGTCCCATAAAATAATCCGTTCAATATACCTTAACAACATTAAACATTACTCCGCTCTGGCCATTTCCCCGGACGGGAATATACTGGCAGCCGCCGACAGTTTAAATAAAAGACTGGTTTTGATAGACAGCCGGCTTTGCACCGTGATAAAAACCATAAGCACCACCGGCTTCCCGACGGATCTGTCTTTTGACAGAAATAATTCTTTGCAGATTTATGTCACTCAAAGCGGGATAAACCGATTTGATCTGGTGAACCTGGAGACCGGAGAGGTGGCAAACAGTGTTGCTACCGGCAATTCCCCCGGAGGGATCTTCTGGAATAATCACTGTACCCAGGTGGGTTTCTGCAACCGTACGGACATTACCTATACGGTCGTCAACATCGGCAATTGGACCACCGCCACTTCCGGTCAGGATGTTGTCGGAAAGATTATTGTCGGGGCCTGCTGGAGCAGCAGCGATGTATACGTACTGTGGGCCATGGATCATAATGTGGGGATAATGTATATTCCCAACTGGCAGCAGACATCAAAGATCTACAATTATGTGCCGGTGGGGGGTGGTCAACTGGTTGAAATATCATTGACCGGCGATCAAAGATACCTGCTGATGCTGAATGATGCACAGCTGGTCACGGTGGAATTGGGCCTGTGAGCCATACCCGGATCATCACATACTAAGCAGATGCATCACCGGGTTTAAAACGCTGGAATATTAGGCTGTTTTGTGATATATTCTACAAAGTTAAGCATAGGATATGATAATTTTTGTCGGCCGTCCCCGTTACTTAAAACCAAAATATCAGAAAAAATGACCCTACAGATAAAAGTTTATAAAAGCAACCTCCGGACCCAATGGGAGGAATTCGTGGCGACTGCCAATAACGGCACGGTATTTCACCGGCAGCAGTTTTTGGATTATCATCCCCAGGGCCGGTTTGACAACCATCACCTGATGCTGTACGACGGTGCGCGGCTGGCTGCCGTGATGCCGGCCCTGATAAAGGACGAGCAGGGCAGCAAAACGGTGATATCCTACGGCGGGGCCTCCTATGGCGGCCTGGTGGTCGCCGCAGGATCGGGAATCGCCGAGATAAACCGGATGGCCGAAGCGGCCACCGAATATTGGTCCCGCCAGGGGGCCAAGCGGATATTGATCACCCAGCCTCCGCTGATCTATATGCAGCAACCCAATCAATACATCGATTTCAGCCTGTCTAAATTGGGCTATTCTTATCTGAAGAGGGAGATAACCGCCGTCATCCTCCTGGAATTCCCCGGGGAGGAGGCCATCGCAAGTAGCTTCAAACCGGAGACCAGGACCGCCCTCAGAAAATCATACAGATCAGGCGTCACGGTCAGGGTCAGAGAAGATATCGATGAGTTCTATCATATATTGGAGAAGAACCTGAGTGCCCGGCATAACGTCAAACCCACCCATACTCTGGCAGAGTTGAAGAGGTTGAAAAAACTGCTGCCGAAGAACATGCTTCAATTTACCTCCTACCTGGGGAAGACCCCGGTGGCCGGAATGACGGTCTTCATCTGCAATCCCAGGGTCCTTTTGGCCTTCTACATCAGCCACGACCAGGATTACCAGGAGCATCGCCCGGTGAACTCGGTCTATCACCAGGTGATAAAATGGGGCTGGGAGAGCGGGTTCAAATACCTGGACCTGGGCACCTTCACCCTGAACATGCAGCCCAACTGGGGCCTGGGACGGTTCAAGGAGGGTTTCGGGGCCCGGGGGTATTTGCGGGAAACATTTGAATTAAGATTTTAAAGATCCAGCATGCGGATACTTCATATCGCGCCATACAACACCGCCGGGGTTCCCATAACCTTCGTCAAGGCCGAAAAAGAGCTGGGACACTACAGCCGCCTGCTTACCCTGCACCACGACGGCCGGGGATACCAAGAGGATATCTGCCTGAAGCTGCCCCTTTGGCAGCCGGAAATTGTTGCCAAATTGAAAAAAATATGTTATCCTAAACCCAGGCTTTTGCAGGATACCGGCCTGGCCCAGCCCCGCCAGATCCCGCCAGTCTGGAAGCCGGCCAATCAATTGGCCGGCCTTCTATTAAATGTCCGGGACCGGATGACCCGGCCGTTGATAAAGGGATATATAAAAAAATACCGGCTGGATTCGTTCGATGCCTACCAGCTGGACGGCGGCCACGGGTTTTTAAAGAACGATGATTTCATTTCCAAATGGCATCAGGACGGCAAAAAAGTGATCTGTTGTTATCTGGGCAGCGATCTCCGGCGAAGAGGCGTCATGCCGGGCATGGATAAGATATCCGATCTGACCCTGACCCTGGAGTGGGACCATTTGAAACTATATCCCGGCATCAAGCACCTATATTTTCCGTTTGATATTTCCGGCTTCAAGGTCGCAGATTCATCGCTCGGGAAAAAGGTCAGGATCGGTCATTCCCCCACCAACCGGGCGGCCAAGGGCTCGGACCGGATCATTGACGCCGTGAATAAATTGTCGCAAAGATATCCGGTGGAGCTGGTGCTGATCGAGAACCGGCCGCATCTCCGGGCCCTGGAGCTGAAGGCCACCTGCGATATCGGTATAGACCAGCTGGGCGATCTGGGGTACGGCATCAGCGCCCTGGAGTGGTTGGCCATGGGGATCCCGGCGGCCAGCAGCATCGCTTCAGAGATGGAGGCGGCCGGAATCAGCCATCCCATTGTTTCGATAAACGAACAGAATATCGAGCAAAAACTGGAGCCGCTGATCAATAGCCGGGAGCAGCGTATAAAACTGGGCCGGGCGGGCCGCCAATGGCTGGAACAGAATCACGATGCGCAAAAGATAGTCAAACAGATCCACCAATCAGCAGGTTTGAATTGAAAAAAACAGCAGTTATCCTCTGGTTATTATTGGTCAATGCTTGCCTCTACGGGCAAACCAACATCACTCTGATAGACGCCAAAGGCGGCACCACGGTGGTCGGTGCTCTATCATTCGATCATGAAGAATATCTGTCCCTGGCTGACCTGATGGGCCCCTGGTCCGGTCAGGCTGCCTGGTCGGATATCGAGGGCCGGGTCGAGGTTAAACTGCCGGGCCATACCTTAAGGCTTTCGGCGGAGAACACCTTCTTTTTGATGGACGGCAAATCTTACAATCTCTACCACCCGGTAAGGCTGTATGACTCCGGGCTGTGGGTGCCCCTGGAGATGTTCACCCGCTTTCTGATCCCCATCTGGGGCAAGGGGGTGGGCTGGGATCCCCAGGGCCGCAAATTAAGTCTGGGAATGCTGGATCCCCGCGAGGTCAGCATCCCGCAGGCCAGGCCGCGGCTGCCCCAGAAGGCCAGGGTGATCGAGAAAGTGGTGATCGATGCCGGACACGGCGGAAAGGACCCGGGGGCGGTGGGCCCCAGCCGCCTGCTGGAGAAGGATGTCAACCTGGATATCGCCTTCCGGCTGAAGACCATCCTGGAGGACAAGTACGGGGTCAAGGTGGTGATGACCCGGGATGAAGATGTCTTCATCCCTTTGGGCGACCGCACCGCCATTGCCAACCGGGAGGCGGCCGACATCTTCATCAGCATCCACTGCAATGCCGCTCCCAAGAAGAAACGCAACCGGAGCACCACCCGGGGGGTGGAGACCTATTTCCTGTCGCTGGCCAAGACCGACGACGCCCGGGCCACCGCCGCCATGGAAAACTCCGCCATCCAGTTCGAACAGCCGGACAAGAAGAACGCCAATTTCGACGACATTCAGCTGATACTGTGGGACGTGATGCAGAACGAATTCCTGAAAGAATCCAGCGACCTGGCGGAGTGGATCCAGGAGGCGCTGTCGGCCGGACTGGCGGTCCCCAACCGGGGGGTCAACCAGGCCGGATTCTATGTGCTCAACGGAGCCTATATGCCGTCGGTGCTGGTGGAGACATCCTTCATCTCGCATCCCGAGGAGGAGAGGCTGCTGAAGAAGACCACTTTCAGGCAGAGCGTGGCCGAAGGGATCGCCCAGGGCCTGAGAGAATTCGCCAAACGGTATAAATGCAAGTTCGGCAGGATAGAGCCGCGAGAGCAATAGGTTTTCCCGCGAAAAAACGCGAAATTTTGATAATATTATATGTTGGGCAATAATGAATGAAGAAAAGATTGAAAAAATAATTTACGAACTTGAAAGTAAATTGTTGCTGCCCGAAGTTCGCAATTCATCAGAGGAAGTTTCCCGTCTGCTAAGTAAAGAGTTTATTGAATATTGCAGCTCCGGGGCCATATATAAATATAAAGCCAACGATTGTTTTCCCTGCCAGGGCATCGATTTCAGGATATATGATTTTGCCGTTAAAATATTGACAGAAGATTTTGTGCTAGCCACTTTTAAACTAATAAAACATTCCGAGCTGGATGAAAGCAAAAAATACTCCCTGCGCAGTTCCATCTGGCAGTTGGTTGACGGGCAATGGAAAATGATATTCCATCAGGGGACCCTTACAAAAATGTTTTGAAAAAATCAATAACACCAACGATCTCCATTTAATATCCCAACCAACGCCCATTGGCATATTCTACTCTGTTTTCGGCGGACTGACTACTTTCAAAACATGATATTCGATAAAATAACAAACCGAGACCTCGACAGTCTCGGCCCGTTGCAGCCCGAGGGCTGGGGCGATATCGTCCCGAGCTTCAAATTCTATCTGGAATTGCCGTTCTGTTTCCCGGTAAAAACTATCGTCAACGAAAAGATAGCCGGCATCGGGGCGGCCATCATCCTGGAGGGCACGGCCTGGCTGGCCCACATCATCGTCGGCCCCGAAAACCGGAAACAGGGGATTGGCAGCGAAATAACCGGCCATTTGCTGGAGCTTACCCGGGAACAGGGATGCAAAACCGTTTCCCTTATTGCCACCGCAATGGGCCGCCCGGTCTACCAAAAGATTGGATTTGCCGACCAGGAAGAGTATGTCTTTTATCAAAGGGAAACTCCTTTGGCGGACCGGAGGGTCCCGGACAGCATTTCCGGTTTCCGGGAGGAGAACCGGGCCGGTATTTTGGAGCTGGACCGGGCCCTGTCGGGCGAAGGGCGAAGCCGGCTGCTGGAGAAACATTTGCGGAATTCATATCTCCATCTATCCAGCGGACGGATGGACGGCTATTACCTCCCCGGCCTGGGCGAGGGCCTGATCATGGCGGAGAACCAACGGGCTGGCATTGAACTGCTAAAGCTGAAATTATCACTCTCCGTCAAGAATGTGCTGCCCGCCGGCAACCGGCCGGGGGTGGCCTTTATGCAGGAAATCGGTTTTAGGGAGACCAAGCGGGCCACCAGGATGGTTTGGGGCCAAAGGTTTCCCTGGCAGCCGGACAATATGTTCGGCAGGATCGCGGGGAACCTGGGATGACCGTTAATACCCGATCATATATATAAGAAAATATAATGTCCCATCATTCACCCATAGGTATCTTCGACTCCGGGTTCGGCGGGCTGACCATCTTCCGCAAGATCCGGGAGCTGATGCCGCAGTACGATTACATCTATCTGGGCGACAACGCCCGGACACCATACGGCAATCGCTCATTCGAGACGGTGCTAAAATTCACCGCCGAGGGGGTGCAGTATCTGTTCTCCCAGGGATGCCCGCTGATCATCATCGCCTGCAATACCGCCAGCGCCAAGGCCCTGCGCAGCATCCAGCAGCAGTATCTGCCCAAGACCTACCCCGAACGGAGGGTGCTGGGGGTGATCCGGCCCACGGTGGAGTCCATTCAAAGTAAAACCCTGACCGACAGCGTAGCCCTGTGGGGAACGGCCGGAACGGTCAACTCCGGGAGCTTCGTGATGGAGATGGCCAATCACGCTCCCTCGGTGAAGCTGGTCCAGCAGGCCTGCCCCCTGCTGGTGCCTTTGGTGGAGGCCGGAGAACTTGAGGGAGAGGGGCTGGACTTTTTCATAAAAAAATACTGGAAGCAAACCGAGATCCAAAATTGCAAAATTGATACACTGTTATTGGCCTGCACCCATTATCCGCTGCTCAAAAAGCAGATCGCAAAGATCATACCTCGGAACATCAATATCCTTTCTCAGGATGAGCTGGTGGCGCCCAGCCTGGCCGAGTATTTTAAGCGCCATCCGGAGATGGAGCTGCTGGTGACCACCGGGGGCGGTTGCCGGTACCTGACCACCGACCAGTGCGGCCATTTTGACAACCTGGCCAAAATCTTCATGGGACAGGAGATCTCTTCCGAGAAGATAGAACTCAAAGAAGTAAAATTGCTGGATAACCCCCGGCATATGCCGCTGAACGCCGAAAATGAAGGTGCTCCGGGATGAATATTTTCCAAAGAGATAAAAACCAGAAAACGGCCGCCGTCATGGAAAAGCCCGGCCATACCTATGAAAACCGGCTTTCGGAGAACGATCTTAATAACTATCTCACCAAGATCGGCCAGTTCACCGATCTGCTTCCGGCCATCATGGAGGGCATCAAGCAGCTTTCGGCGGCCGACAATGTCCATCTGACCGTCATTCAGGAATTCCAGGATAAACTTACCGAGATATTCCGGGGACAGGAGGAGATCGCCGGATATTCCGCCATGGTGCTGGATACCAGCCTGGATTACAACCAGGTGATCCTGGAGACCGAGGCGGTCCTCAAATCGCTGATAACATCCTTCGACCAATCGCTGGAACTTAACCGCCAACTGACCATCGGCTTGGAGAGCCTGTCGGAGATATCCAAACAACTGCAGGACCTGGTGGCGGTGATGACCGAGATGTCCCTGGCCATCAGCCAGGTCTCCCGCAACGCCGAGATAAAGGCCTTTCATGCCGGCACTGTGGGCCGGGGCTTCGGGGTGATCGCCGAGAACATGAACCTGCTGTCCCAGGAGCTGAGGAAAACCGCGGGGAAAGCCCCCGAGCTGGACTCATCCCTGAAGGAAAAGATCACCCGGGCCGTCCAGGGTTTAAGCCGGGCCAAGGACCTGGCGGCCAGCCTTAAGGAGAGCTCGACAGCCATGGAGGCCGAACTGTCGGATATCTACCAGGCCAACCAGCTGATAGTGCAGGGATTTCAGGAGATGCGCCGGCATTCAGACAGCCAGCAGGAGATAAAGGACCGGTTGCTGTCCGGCATTGCCGATATCAGCCAGATCACTGCAAATTTGGGCATAAGCCAGGAGGTGGTGGCCTCGGTGCTGACCACCGAGATGGCCAGCGTGGGGCAGATAGAGTTTGTCCGCGAGCAGCTGGAGACGGCCCGGGCGGTATGGCAGAAACGGCCCGCCCCTTCCATCCTGCGGGAGATAGCCATAAAATTGAAACATCTCCAATCGGCCTTGGGGTCTTCCGTCAGCCACTGGCACGGCCTGCAGGAATCGGTCATCGGGCTTAAAAGCACCGCCCTGCAGGAGGAGAAGATCTCCACCCAGGTATGGGCCGAAATGGAACGGCTGTTCGGGGACATCGACGGATTGGGCAACGGGGTGCAGCAAGTAGTGCTGATGCTGGAGTCGGTGACCAGCCGGGCCGATGGCCTTCAGAAAAACCTGAAAATCTCCACCGAGAACCTGGGATTGCTCCGCAGCCTGCTGGATGAATTCAGGGCCACCAGCGCCGGCATCTCCCGGGACCTGGCCGAGCTTCAGGAGACCGGCCAGGGGATCCGTTCTTTTGCGGAGCAGGTCAAGCTGCTGGCCTTCTACTCGGCGGTAGAGGTGGCCGATATGGGGCAATGGACCAAGGAGCTGGAGCCGATAGTCTCCCAGACCAGAGGCCTGGCCCTGCAGGCCGAAAGCGATTCGGCCAAGATGACGCCGATGCTGGCGGAACTCCAGAAGCAGTTCCTGAACACCGTGTTGCTGCTGGACCGGAATATAGAAATGGTCGGCCTCAATTTGACCGATATCTCGCAGGCCGATATCTCCCTGAACAAAGTGCTGGAGGAGACCGGAAGACTGTCCGCCATCGGGAGCAGCGCCAAGATCGGGATAGACGCCCAGGCGGCCGACCGCAACGGCCTGGTGGAGGTATATTCCCACTACGCCAACTCATTCCGGGCGGTCAGCAGCAACCTGGAGATGGTCCAGCGGCTGTTCAAACAGGCCCATGAATCGTTGTTGGGCTTCGGGCAGATCGCCGGACAGCTGTTCGGCCAGATAGACGAACGGATCATAAAAGAGGATTTCGGCGGGGTATTGAAATTAACCCTGCCCTCGGAGCCCCTGACCCTGGACCCGGCTATGAGGACCGACGCCACCTCCAATGAAGTGGTGGCCCAGATATACGAGGGCCTGGTGCAGTTCGATGCCGGGGTCAACGTGCTGCCTGCCATCGCCACCCACTGGAGCATATCCGGCGACGGCCAGGAATGGACCTTCAATATCAAGAAAGGGGTCAAATTCCACAACGGCAGGGAACTGACCTCCGATGATGTGAGATACACCCTGGAGAGGCTTTTGAGCCCGGGCCTGAATTCTCCCAACGCCTATTTCGTGGATATGATAGAGGGGGCGGCCGATTTCCGGGCCAGCCGGACCAATTCCGTCAAGGGGATCAGGATCATTGATTCCCACACCCTGATCATCCGGCTGGAATCGGCCTATATGCCCTTTCTGGCAAATCTGGCATCCTCGGTAACGGCCATTGTCCCCAAGGAGGAAGTGTTGAAGGCCGGGGACAATTTAAGCAGTAATCCCATCGGAACCGGTCCCTTTAAGTTTAAGGAATGGATACCCGGCAGTAAAATCGAGCTTGAAAGGTTCAACGACTATTACGAGCAGAAGGTCTCCCTGAGGGGGATCATTTACCATATAAACATTTCCGATGACCAGCGGAGCGAAAAGCTGGAGCGCCGGGAGATAGACCAGCTGGAGGTCAGGGGCAAGGAGAGGGAGGCGATCTGCTCCCTGGGAAGCTGCCTGGTGGAAAAGCTTCCGGCCCTGAACATCCAGTATGTCTGCATAAACGTCAGCATGGCTACACCCTTCGTGGACAAGCGGGTGAGGCAGGCCCTGAACTATGCCATAAATAAGAACAACCTGATCGATGCCAGCAGCCTGCGGGCCGAGGCCACGGTGGCCAGGGGGGTTTTCCCGCCGGGACTGGCGGCCCACAACCCCGATCTGAAGGGATATGACTACAGCCCGGAAAAGACCAAAGCCCTGCTGGCCCAGGCCGGCTACGCCGGCGGCCTGCCGGGCGAATATCTGATGGATATCCGGGACAACCGGGAGCAGATGGAGAGGGCCGAGATAATGATCAACGATTGCCGCAAGGCGGGCATAATGCTGAGGGCCAATCCCCTGCCCTGGAAGGAGCTGTTGGAGAGATCCTACGAAGGGCAGGCGGTCCTGTCGGTCCGGGGCTGGTCCTCCGATAACGGCGATCCCGACAATTTCCTCTATCCGCTGTTCCACTCCAAGAACTGGGGCCGGCCGGGGAATACCTCGTTCTATAGATCTTTGAAAGTAGACGAGATGCTGATCCGGGCCCTGGCGATGAGAAACCCGGTGGAACGCCTGAATTTCTACCGGGAGATAGAGCGGCTGGTGGTGGAGGATGCCCCCTGGGTATTTCTCTACCATTCCATGAAATATACCGCCACCAATCCTTACGTCCACGGCTGCCGGATCCGCCCCATGGGGGCGGCCCGGCTGAAGGACTGCTGGATGGAGACGGAATGAAAATATAGATGGCGATCCCCAGCGACATCACCGTATCCTCCCAGCAGACCCCGGTCCGGCTGGACCGGTATCTTATCTGCCAGGGCCTGAATATCTCCCGCAACCGGATACAGGGCCTGATCCAATCCGGCAACATCACCGTCAACGGCCGCCGGTCGGCCCCCTCCTATCTGGTCCGGCCCGGCGACCAGGTCCACCTCCGGCAGGAGACCGGACCCTTAAAAAGAGACCGGCCCCAGGCAGAGGACCTCCCGCTGGAGGTGGTGTTCGAGGACGGCGACCTGATGGTGGTCAACAAGCCGGCCGGTATGGTGGTCCATCCGGCGGCCGGCAATTACAGCGGGACGCTGGTCAACGCCCTGCTTCATCACTCCGATCAACTTTCGGATGCCGGAGACGGCCAGCGGCCCGGCATACTGCACCGGCTGGACAAGGACACCTCGGGTCTGCTGCTGGTGGCCAAGTCCGACCAGGCCCACGCCGTCCTGGCCCGGCAGATGGGGGCCCGCAAGATCACCCGGCGTTATCAGGCGCTGGCCTGGGGCCTGATGGCGGCGGCGGAGGGAACCATCAATGCCCCCATCGGCCGGTCCGCCTTCGACCGCAAGAAAATGGATGTCTCGGCCATCCGGGGCCGGAATGCAATCACCCATTACCGGGTGCTGGGAGAGTACAGGATAGCCAGCCATCTGGAGCTGAAGTTGGAGACCGGCCGCACCCATCAGATAAGGGTCCATCTCAAACATCTGGGGCATCCCATAGTGGGTGATATTACTTACGGCGGCACCGGAAAACAGGTGATAACAACTTTTGCCCGGCGCGATCCCGGCTCGGCCGAAAGTATTCTGTCATCCATCGGCCGCCAAGCCCTGCATGCCGCGGTCCTGGGGTTCATCCACCCCGTCACCGGAAAATACCTGGAGTTTTCATCTCCGCTTCCGAACGATATCCAGGGGCTGATCAAAACCCTGAAAGCCCTTTAACCCTTGACAAGCAGGATAATAAATTGGTATATTTAAGCTTGTCATATTTTTGGCACAAATAACTGGTAGGAGGAATATCATGAGGTTCATCAAAACGCTGACATTGTCGGCAATAATGTCTGCATTATTAATTGCTACCGGGCAGGCTTATAATCCGCCGGCCTTCGACGGAGGCTGCGGGACCTTCAAGGTCTCATCGGCCCGAACCCTGGGACGGGGAATGCTGGGAGTGGGCTTTTTGGAGTCGGACCTCTCCTCCCGGTCGCTGATAAAGGGCGATCTTCTTTTTCAAGGGGACACCATGACCGGAGGCAAAGGAGACCAGCACTACACGGCCTGGTCCCGGCTTTCAATAACCTATGCTCCGCTGGATTATTTTGAATTCTCCATCGCCCCGCGGATGTACGCGGTATATGACAAGCACTCCAACGTCGAAGGGGTCATCTCCGACCGGATCCGTTATGACGGCATCAACAACGACCTGGCAAAGTTCTGGCTGAGGGATCTGTTGATAAAGGTCAAAGGCAGTTATCCTTCCAAGGTTTATGGCCGGGCCAGATTTTCGTATGCCGTCGGCCTGGAGCCGTTTATTTCCATAGGCTTTCCCGGCACCACCGAATATATATATACCGACAATACCACCTTGGCCGAGCAGCCGGACTCTTTTTTGGCCACCCATGGCTTCGGCAATCTGATCCCCCACAGCACCGATTTGGGAGCCAAGTTTTTGACCACTTTGTCTCTGGGCCCGGCCTCGCTGCACGGCAACATCGGGTATCTAAAAGCCGGCAGTGCCAAGCCAGCTTTTATGGTTGATTATTCCCAGCTGGTTCCTGCCCGGGACACCCTGCCGATGGATTCAACCGCCCGCCGGTGGTATGTGGATTCGGTGCTGATGGTGGATCCGGACAGCTGGACCCATCCCGCCAAGGAAACCACCGTGGTCAGGGAAAATCAGATACTTTGGGGTCTCGGACTGGAGATAGACGCCGGTCCTTATGTTACCTTCGTTCTTGAAGCCGGTGGAGAAAAACTCAGCGGTAAAAAGTCATTCTTCTACAACAGTCCGGCCAGGATCACCCCAGGTATCCGATTCAAGACCCCGGGCGGCTTCACCATCGACGGCGGCTGCGAGTTCAAAATGGGCAGCCACTCCTCGGCTCCGGAGTGGAACGCCCTGTTCGGCTTCTCGGTCTCCTCCCAGACCCTGGCCAAGGCCAAGCCGGTGCCCCAGGGGGTGATCTCGGGCAAGGTGCTGATCGCCAACACCGATTCCCTTCTGATGGCCACCATCACCATGCCGGGCTACCTGGTGGACTCCGCCGGGCAGGCCAAACCGATCCTGCAGAAGATAGACGGCAGCTTCTCCATCACCGTTCCTCCGGGAACCTACCGGATGAGGGTGTCGGCCGGAGACTCCTTCCTGTGGCAGGAGCGCCCGGCAATCGTGGCCGACGGCCAGACCCTGATGCTGGACTTTCCCGTCAAGCGTAAGGAATTCCCCAAGGGGACCATCACCGGAAAAGTGGTGGACAAGAAGACCGGCAACCCCATGGGCGCCACATTATATTTCTACGG
The DNA here is from genome assembly GCA_001777915.1 of Candidatus Edwardsbacteria bacterium RifOxyA12_full_54_48. NCBI lineage: Bacteria > Candidatus Edwardsiibacteriota > Candidatus Edwardsbacteria bacterium RifOxyA12_full_54_48. The sequence continues at coordinate 49,639 of MFFN01000001.1, forward strand.
CCCGGATAGGAAGGCCATGGACAACCCGGCCACCAGCGATTTGCTGACCGGCATCTACAGCATCCAGCTGCCTCCCAACATCTACAACATCCAGGCCCATGCCGAGGGCTACAACATCGAGACCGCCCCGGCCCCGGTCAACGACAAGCAGACCTTCATCCAGAACTTCGAGATGCGGATGATCCCCAAGAAGGGCGAGAAGGTGGTGCTATCCGGGATCAAGTTCCGTACCGGCAAGGCCGACATCATGGCCAGTTCAATGCTGATTCTTGACGGGGCCGCCAAGCTGCTGAAGGAGAATCCCACCATCAAGGTGGAGATCGGCGGGCATACCGACAGCCGGGGCAGCAGAGTCAGGAACCAGAAGCTTTCCGAGGCCAGGGCTTACTCGGTCCGCAATTACCTGATCAACAAGCATGGCATAGCCGGAGAACGGCTGACCGCGGTGGGCTACGGCGAGGATATGCCGATGGAGACCAACAAGACGGTAAGGGGCCGGGCGGCCAACCGCCGGATAGAGTTCGTGGTGATGAGCCAGCAGTAAACGGCTATCATCATGATCAAGGCGGAGGATGGAGACATCCTTCGCCTTTTTGTTATTTTACATGCCAGCTTTTCAGGTTGACAATAACCCCGCAATTAGGCTATTATTAACCATCTATCAACCCGATGGTAATCAGTCAAATGCATAATATCATCTTATACGAGGATCATCTGTATCCCGAGCTGTATCCCCTGACCTATCTCCGGCCGGTCTGGGACTTGAAGTGCGGGGCTTTTTCGCTGAAACAGCGGATGGAAAAAGGCGTCAAGCCGGCAATCGTTCACCAATGGACCAGCCGGGAAAGGATCGCTTTTTCCGCCAGCCCGGCATTCGGCCAGGGGCCGGTGGTTCTGGTCAACGGGAGGGCCTTCATCTCCCAAAAGGATTTGTCCGCATTGCTGAAAGCCAAAGGGAAGGCGGCGGTCACCGGCGACGGCTTTATCGCCGCGCTGAAGCTGGACGATGCCTCGGGCATCGGGAAAATATTGTCCTCCGACCCGGATGAAAGCCTTTTGCTCAAGCTGGCCGAAGGGGCCAGGAGGATATCATCATCAGCAAAATTGTTCCGCCACCTGTGGGAGGTGGTGGAGCACAACGGACCGGCCATAGAACACGATGCCGGTTATTTCAAGAGCAGTTCCCTCCCAATGTCCAAAGGTTCATACCTGCTGGGGAAACGCAGCGATCTGAAATCATCCGCCAAGGCCGTCATCGAGCCGGGATCGGTCATAGACACCCGGCAGGGTCCGGTGATCATCGAAGCCGGGGCGGTGATCCGGCCCTTCAGCCGGATAGATGGGCCCTGCTACATCGGGCCGGATTGCCTGATAGACGGTGCCAAGCTCCGGCCCGGGGTTTCCGCCGGGCGGGGCTGCAAGCTGGCCGGGGAGATAGAGGCAACGGTGATCTTGGATTTCTCCAACAAACACCACGACGGATTTCTGGGCCACAGCTATCTGGGCAGCTGGGTGAACCTGGGGGCCCAGACCTGCAACTCCGATCTCAAGAACAACTACGGCAATATCATCGTCTGGGCCAACGATAAACATATCGATTCCGGCCGGATCAAGGCGGGCTGTTTCATCGGCGACCACAGCAAGACCGCCATCGGCACCATGATCAACACCGGAACGGTGGTGGGGATCGGCTGCAACATCTTCGGCGGTCCGGTGAAAAAATACCTGCCATCCTTCAGCTGGGGCTGCAGCGACCTGTTCCACGACCACAAGCTGGAGAAGGTCCTGGCCACCTGCCGGATGGTAATGGCCAGGAGAAAAATGGAGATGCCGGAGAGGGATGTCGAGCTGATGAAAAAGATCTTTGAGGCTACGGCCCGGGACCGGGAAAATATATCCGGAGGGAAGCAGCGATGAAGGCGATCATCATGGCCGGGGGCTTCGGCACCCGCTTAAGGCCGCTTACCTGCCAGATCCCCAAGCCGATGGTGCCCATGGTCAACCGGCCGATGATGGAGCATATCATCATGCTTTTGAAGGAGCACCAGATCACCGAGATGGTGGCCCTGCTGTTCCACCAAGCGGAGAGCATCTCCGACTACTTCGGCGACGGCACGGGCTTCGGGGTCAAGATAGAATACATCCGGCCGGACTCCGATTACGGCACCGCCGGGGCGGTGGGCATGGCCCGGGAGCTTTTGAAGGAGCCGTTCATCGTCATCTCCGGCGATCTGCTGACCGACTTCGACCTGGGCGGGATCATTGCCTTTCACAATAAAAAGAAGGCCCTGGCCACCATCACTCTGACCCGGGTGGCCAATCCATTGGAATACGGGATAGTGATCACTGACCAGGATGACCGGATCAGCCGCTTTCTGGAGAAGCCCACCTGGGGACAGGTGTTCTCCGACACCATCAACACCGGGATCTATGTCTTTCAGCCGGAGATCTTCGACCTGATACCTGTTAAAAAAGAATTCGATTTTTCCCAGGACCTTTTTCCTCTGATCCTGTCCCAGAACAAGCCGCTCTATGGCTGCATCACCAACGGATACTGGCGGGACATCGGCAATATCACCGAGTACCGCCAGGCCCATCTGGACGCCCTGAAGGGCGAGGTCCGGGTGGACATCGAGGGCGACCGCTTAAACCTGATCGGCAAGGACATCTGGGTGGGCAAGGGCTCCAGCATCAACGCCAAGAATTCCCGGCTGACCGGGGCGGTGATCATGGGCCGGAACGTCACGGTGGGCCAGGGGACCCACCTGCATGACGTGGTCGTCGGCAATGACTGCCATATCGGCCAGGACGCCTTCATCGAGCATTCCATCATCTGGTCGGGCTGTCATATAGGAGATAAAGCCCGGGTCGAGGAGGCCATCGTCTGCGACGGGGTGGAGATCGGCAGCCAGGCGGTGATCGAACAGCACGCCATTCTCAGCAGCCAGGTGAAGATCGGCAGCCAGGCCCGGGTCAGCGCCAATGTCAAGGTGTGGCCGGGAAAATCGGTGGATGACCAGGCGGTGCTGACCTCCAGCCTGATCTGGGGCGACCGCTGGTTCAAGGAGTTCTTTGCCGGGCCCCGGGTGACCGGGCTGGCCAACATGGAGATGACCCCGGAGTTCGCCGCCAAACTGGGGGCGGCCTACGGAGCGCTGTTGGGCAAGGGATCGGTGGTGCTGACCAGCCGGGACAGCCACCCGGTCAGCCGGATGATCAACCGGGCGGTGATATCCGGGCTTCTTTCGGCCGGGGTCAAGGTCCACGAGCTGCGGGCCCTGCCCATCCCCATCGTCCGCTACCAACTCAAGACCGGCGGGGACCAGGGCGGGCTGCACACCAGAAAATCGCCCTTCGATCCCAAGATGGTGGACATCATCTTCTTCGACAAGGACGGCAAGGACCTCCCGGCCGGGAAGATCAAGAACCTGGAGCGGATGTTTTTGCGGGAGGATTTTTCAAGGGCCCAGCCCGAGGACACCGGGGTGATTGAATTCCCCCACCGGGTGATGGAGGGCTACCGGGAGGGCCTGCTGTCATACATCGACACCCAGGCCATCCGGGAGGCCAAATACAAAGTGGTGATAGATTACGCCTACGGGGCGGCGGCCGGGATCTTTCCCTCCATCCTGGGGGAGCTGGGCATCGAGGTGGTGGCCCTGAACGCCTTTGAGAACCCGGAGAAGCTCACCAAGAGCGGGGATGATTTCGTGGCCTCCCAGCAGAGGCTGTCCCAGATGGTGCAGTCCATAAAGGCCGATGTGGGCTTTCTTTTGGACAGCGGGGCGGAGCGGGTCTTCTTAGTGGACGAGCAGGGAAAGATAATGGACGAGGACCAGGCCCTGGCGGCGGTCTGCCTGCTGGTGATGAAGGGCCGGACGGTCAAGGAACTGGCGGTGCCGGTGACGGCCTCCCGGGCCATCGAGGAGATGGCCCAGAAATACCAGGTCAGGGTCAAGCGCAGCCGGATAGACAACCGGTCGCTGATTGAAGAGGCCGCCAGCGAGAACGTGGCCTTTGTGGCCAGCCGCCGGGGCGGCTATATCTTCCCGGAATTCCAGCCGGCCTTCGACGCCATGCTGTCCATCACCAAGATACTGGAGCTGATGGCGCTGACCGGAAGCAAACTGGGGAGCATCACTTCCGAGATCCCCCCAAGCCACATGGTCAAGAAGAACATCCCCTGCCCCTGGAGCAAGAAGGGCCTGGTCTTAAGGACCCTGATGGAGCAGACCAAGGACCACCCGGAGAAGCAGTTCATCGACGGCATCAAACTGTTCTACGGCCGGGACTGGGTGCAGGTGCTGCCCGATCCCAACCGGGAGCTGTTCCACATCAATGCCGAGGCCGACGATCAAAACCGGGCCCAAGAATTGGTGAATGAATACACCAGGAAGATAGAAGAATGCTTAAAGTAGGCAAAAACAGGATCGTTTTGGCCGCTATTGTCCTGGCGGTCCTGATCGTCTTTGCAGTTATCTATAATAATTGGCTGAGCCCCAAAGCCAAGGTCAAGGCCGTCGTGGAGCAGACCACCAAGGCCTTTCTGATTAAGAATAAAGCGCTGATCATGGAAAACATCAGCCCGGATTTCTATTGTGATCCTTTCGACAAGCCCAAGGTGGACACCAGCCTGACCCTGTTCTTCCGAGAGTTCGAAAAGGCCAAGGTCACCCTTAACGACCAGAAGGTTCAGGTAACGGGAGATGAGGCAACGGATACCATCGGGGTCATCGTAGTAGTGAGCCGGGGAGGCGAGCAGGGGTTCATTTTGGGATCTTTCGGCAATCCGGCCCGTTTGACCCTTAAATTGAAAAAACGTAAAAAATGGCAGATAACCGGGGTCGAGGGTTTGAAAATCTATTGATTTTAAGGTATAATTACCGAGAACCAGACGACACCGAACTGAAATTTTTAGGTTCGGTGTTTTTTATACACTTCACCCAGCAGTAAACCAGGAGAATCAAATGTCCGAACATTTGGGAAACCAGATCCCGGAAAGGGCCGAGAGAATCCATAAGCTTGAAGAACTGAAAAAGATGGGGATAGATCTCTACCCCTATTCCTATCAGGCCGACATCAAGGCGGCCGAGATACTGGCCGCCCCAGACCAGCTGATCGAATCGGGACGCGAGGTTAAGGCGGCCGGCCGGATAGTGGCCATCCGGGGCCACGGCAAGGCGGCCTTTCTGCACCTGTCGGACGACAGCGGCAAGATACAATGCTACATCCGCCAGGACGAGGTGGGCGAAGAGAACTACAGGGCCTTCAAGCTGTATGATCTGGGTGACTTCATCGGCGTGGCGGGAAAGATCTTCCGGACCAAGACCGGGGAGGTAAGCATCCACGCCAAGGAGGTGGTCCTGCTGTCCAAGTCCCTGCTGCCCCTGCCGGAAAAATTTCACGGCCTGCAGGATGTGGAGCTGCGCTACCGCAAGAGATACCTGGACCTGATCGCCAACCCGGAGGTCAAGCAGCTGTTCATCAAGCGCACCAGATTCGTCAAGGCCCTGCGCGATTTCATGGATGCCAAGGGGTTCATGGAGGTGGAGACGCCGTGTCTGGAGCTGATACCCGGCGGGGCCGACGCCCAGCCCTTCACCACCCATCACAACACCCTGGATATCGATATGTTCCTGCGGATATCGCTGGAGCTTCACCTCAAGCGGCTGATCGTGGGCGGTTATGACAAGGTCTACGAGATGGGCCGGGTGTTCCGCAACGAGGGGATGAGCCCCCAGCATCTGCAGGAATTCACCATGATGGAGTTCTACTGGGCCTACGCCGATTACAACCAGCTGATGCCCTTGGTGGAGGAGATGTACATCACCCTGCTGGAAAAGACCTTCGGCAGTCTGGAGATAACCTTCGAGGACAAGGTCCTCAATTTCAAAGGGCCCTGGCCCCGCTATGACTACCGCCAGCTGCTGATAGACAAGTCCGGGGTGGACCTGGACCAGTATCCCACCACCGAATCGCTGATACCCAAGCTCAAGGAGATGGGCATCAAGCCCGATCCCAAGCTGGGACGGGGGCGCCTGATAGACCAGCTTTATAAAAAATTCGTCCGGCCGGAGCTCACCCAGCCGTGCTTCCTGATAGATCATCCGCTGGACGTTTCGCCTTTGGCCAAGAAACATCCCACCCGCCAGGGATATGTCCAGCGCTTCCAGGTGCTGTTCGCCGGGGCCGAGGTGGGCAACGGTTTCTCCGAGCTCAACGATCCGCTGGACCAGCGGGCCAGGTTCGAGGAACAGGCCCGGCTGCGGGAGAAGGGCGACACCGAGGCCCAGATGTACGACCGGGATTTCGTCGAGGCCCTGGAACACGGGATGCCGCCCTGCGGCGGGTTCGGGGTGGGCATGGACCGGTTCTTCGCCATCGTCAGCAATTCCACCTCGGTGCGGGAGATCGTGTTCTTTCCCACCATGAAGCCGGAATGATCCGCAAATAATTTCAACTTGATATTTTAAATTGTAAATTGCAAAATAATTGAATGTCCTACGAATTTTTCATAGCCGTAAGGCACCTCAAGGCCAAGCGAAGGACCGGATTCATCTCGGTGGTCAGCTTGATCTCCCTGGCCGGGATCACCGTGGGCGTGGGGGCTCTGGTGATAGTCCTTTCGGTGATGAATGGTTTCCAGACCGACCTGCGCAACCGGATACTGGGGACCAACGCCCATGTGATAATCCTGAAATACCACAATCAGCCCATCGAAGGCTATCATGAACTGATCGCCCGGATAGATTCCCTGCCGGGCATCATCGGCAGTTCGCCTTTTATTTACACCAAGAGCATGATCGCGGTGGGCAGCCGGGTGGACGGGGTGGTCCTGCGGGGGGTGGATCCAGAGATTGAAAAATCCATAACCGATATCTCCCGCAATATGATCACCGGGGATTACGATTTCACGGCCTATTCCGACAGCCTTCCGGCCATAGTGCTGGGGGTGGACCTGGCCGACCGGCTGGTGGCCCACCTGGGCGACACCGTCACCGTGGCCTCACCCCAGGCCGCCCGGGCCACACCTTTGGGACTGGTGCCCCGGGCCAGGCAGTTCCGGCTGGTGGGGGTGTTCGATGCCGGAATGTACGAATATAATTCCACCCTGGCGTTCATCGGCCTCAACGAGGCCCAGGATTTTCTGGACATGGGCGCTGCGGTGACCGGCATCGAGGTCAAGATCACGGACATCTACCAGGCCCAGCAGGTGGGGCGGGAGATCGTCAAAAAGCTCGGCCCTGCCCAGTACCGCTATAACGACTGGATACAGCTGAACTGGAGTCTTTTTTCGGCCCTCAAACTGGAGAAGACGGTGATGTTCCTGATCCTGGTGCTGATCATAATGGTGGCGGCCTTCAATATCATCTCCAGCCTGATCATGACGGTGATCGAGAAGACCCGGGAGATAGGCATCCTCAAATCCATGGGGGCCACCTCCCGCAGCATCATGCGGATATTCGTCTACGAGGGGTTGATGATCGGCCTGGTGGGGACGCTGCTGGGGCTGGGGCTGGGCTATGTGATGTGCCTGCTGCTGGCCAAGTACCAGTTCATCGATCTGCCGGCCGACGTCTATTTCATCAACAAGCTGCCGGTGCAGATCCAGCCCTGGGATTTCGTCTTGGTGGCGGCGGCGGCGGTGTTGATCAGCTTTCTGGCCACCATCTACCCGGCCTGGAAGGCATCGCGGCTGGACCCGGTGGAGGCCATAAGATATGAATAATAAACTCAGGTAAAATATTTAAAATGAAAAACAAAACCATACTTTCCATCATTCTATCAACCTTATGGCTATCGGCACAGCCGGTAAGGGCCTTCGACCGGGTCTATACCATGGGCGATAAGATAGATTCCTCGCCGTTGATAGTCTATGCCAATGTGCAGGAAGCGAAGGAATTGGCGGCCAAAAAGAAAAAAAACAGCGGACCAGAGGAGATCGTCGGCGATTATCTTTACCGGCTGAAGGTGCTGGAGGTGGTCAAGGGCAGCCCGAAGATAAAAGAGGTCATGGTCATCCAGTCCCCTGAATTCCGGGCCGATCCCCGGTATTTTACCCAGGGCCAGAATGTCATTGCCTTTTTAAAGCCCAACAGTCTTTCCGGGAAATTCCTGTCCAGATACCGCCTGCCGAGGATGGTCTATTACGAATGCTTCGCCAACAAGCAGGGAATGATGGCCCTAGCAGATTCTACCCGGGAATTCTACCTGGGAAGCATCAAAAAATACCTCTCGGCCAAGCGGGCCAAAAGATCCAAGAGGGCTGCAGAATGGGTCTCTTTGCTGGAAAACGCTCCGGACGAACTTAAAGAGAACGCCCTGTTGGAACTTTCAACCAGGCCGTATTATCCGGCCATAAATATTTTCATACGATGTTTGGGCGAAGAAAATCTGACAACCCTGGCGCATAAAAATTTAAAACTTTTTCCACCGGACAGTTTGGAGGCCAGGCTCGATTCGTTGATGAAGTTTCAGAAAAGCGACTCAAGACTGGTCAGGGTAAACCTGATAAAATTGGTCTCGCCCATCCATGATGATAAGGTGTTTAAATTTCTGCAGAGATCATTGAAGGACGACAAGTTCGAGGTGAGGGCCACCGCCGCCCAGAGCCTGGAGGGTTGGACCGACAAGAAGGCCGTCAAGTCTCTCAAGAAAGCCCTGGACGACGATGACGATTATGTCCGCAGTGCGGCCTATGAGGCGCTGACCAAACAGGGATTCCAGATCGAAAAGAAGGACGACCTAACCTACAAGATCCTGCAGGAACCGGGAAAGAAAAATTAGGATAAGGACTGATTAATTAGATGATCGACAAGAAACTAAGGAATATCGCCATCATTGCCCACGTGGACCACGGCAAGACCACCCTGGTGGATGCCCTGCTCCGGCAGAGCGGGCTTTTCAGGGACAACCAGGAGGTGCCCGAACTGGTGATGGATTCCAACCCCCTGGAGCGGGAACGCGGAATCACCATCTTCTCCAAGAACGCCTCCATCCATTACAACGGATATAAGATCAACATCGTAGACACCCCGGGCCATGCCGATTTCGGTTCCGAGGTGGAGCGGGTGCTGTCGATGGTGGACGGCGTTCTGCTGCTGGTGGATGCGGTGGACGGCCCCATGCCCCAGACCCGGTTCGTGCTGCAAAAGTCCCTCAAGCTTGACCTTAAGACCATAGTGGTGATAAACAAAATAGATAGGCCGGATTCCCGCCCCCATTGGGCGCTGGACCAGGTGTTCGACCTGTTCGTCTCCCTGGACGCCACCGATGAACAGCTGGATTTTCCGGTGGTATACGCTTCGGGGAAATCGGGCATTGCCACCATGGAATTGGAAAAACCGGGGAACAATATCATACCCATTTTTGACGTGATAATAGATAAAGTGCCGTCTCCGCCGGGGGATCCCGACAAGCCGCTGCAGATGCTGGTGACCAGCATGGATTACAACGATTACGTGGGGCGGCTGGCCATCGGAAGGATCCTCAACGGGAGGATACGATCCGGACAGTCGGCGGCCCGGATAAAGAAGGACCGGACCACCAAGATCGAGAAAATAACCCGGATCTACGGCTTCGAGGGCCTTAAGCGGATAGAGGTGCAGGACGTGACGGCCGGGGATATTCTGGCCCTGGCCGGATTTCCGGAGATCAACATCGGCGAGACCATCGCCGACTCGGTGGACCCCCAGGCCCTGCCCTATGTGGATATTGACCAGCCAACCATCTCCATGCTGTTCTCGGTGAACAACAGCCCCTTCTCCGGGCAGGACGGGGCCTACGTGACCTCCCGCCAGATAAGAGACCGGCTGGCCCGGGAGCTGAAATCTAACGTGGGGCTGAAGATAGAGGACACCGGATCGCCGGATTCATTCAAGGTCTCCGGGCGGGGGGAGCTCCACCTTTCCATTCTGATAGAGACCATACGGCGGGAGGGCTACGAATTGCAGGTATCACGGCCCGAGGTCATCCTCAGGGAGATCGATGGAAAGACCTGCGAGCCCTTTGAGTATCTGGTGATAGACGTGGACGATGCCTATGTGGGCGCGGTGATGGAGAAACTGGGCCAGCGCAAGGCCGAGCTGCAGAACATGAAGGCCGATGGAAAGGGCCGAACCCGGTTAGAATTCAACATCCCGGCCCGAGGCCTGATAGGATTCCGGGGGCAGTTTCTGACCGACACCCGGGGGACCGGCATCATGCATCACAACTTTCTGGATTACCAGACCTACCGGGGCGAGATCAGCGCCCAGGTCAACGGAGTGCTGGTGGCCATGGAGACCGGCACCGCCACCTCATACTCGCTGGATTCCATCCAGGAGCGGGGAATGCTGTTCGTGGCCCCGGGCGACCGGGCCTACCAGGGAATGATAATCGGGGAAAGGCCCAAGGAGAACGATCTGGTGGTCAATGTCACCAGGGCCAAAAAGCTGGGCAACCAGCGGTCATCCACCTCGGAGGAGGCCATAAGGCTGACCCCGCCCAAGATCATGACCCTGGAGGAGGCGCTGGAGTTCATCGCCGATGACGAGCTGGTGGAGGTGACCCCCAAGGCCATCCGGTTAAGGAAGAAAATTTTATCGGATATCGACCGTCGCCGGTCGCGCCGGGTCAAGCCGGGTGCCGAGGCCGAGGAATAAAATAAGGTCAAAATAGAAAGCATTAGGAGATGAAAATGAAAGAATATTCATATATTGAAACTTATAAAAGCAGGGTTGATTTAAAGCAATATAAGGAAAATGCGTTAATGCTTTTTGCACTGCAAGTACGTTTTAATATTGAAGATATAGAAATGGTTGCAGAAACAAGCTTAACTGGAGATAATGATAAAAAAGCAGATCTTATATATATTGATGAAGAAAAAGCAGTGGCAGTAATTGCACAAGCTTATATATGTAAAAAACAAAAGAAAGGAGCAAAATCTAACAAAGCTGACGATTTAAATATCGCAGCCACTTGGTTACTTAATCAACCCATTGAAGAGTTGCCAAATGATATAAAAACGCATGCACAAGAATTAAGAACAGCAATAAAAGAAGAGAAAATAAACAGAATATATTTTTGGTATGTGCATAATTTATCGGGATCTAAACCCGTTGAAAATGCGATTAAAAGTTCGGGGCGTACTGCCAGAACATTTATAAATAAATTAGTGCCAAAAAATAAAATTGAAATTATTGCAGCAGAAATAAGCCGTGATACTATCGAAGAGTGGTATAAGTCATTGAGTATGCCTGTATTAGTTACAGATAAATATGATTTAACAATAAACGGCGGTTATGAAATAAAGAACGCAGAATGGAAAGCCTATGTAACTGCTATACCTGCAGTATGGCTTTACGAACGATATAAAGAGCATAAAACAAAGCTTTTCTCGGCCAATATTAGAGATTATTTTGGTAGTAGAGATACAGATAAAGATATAAATAATGGGATTAAAAATACTGCATGTAAAGATCCCAAGCATTTTTGGGTTTATAATAACGGGATTACGGCATTGGTTAATAATTATAATTTCACGAAAATGAATATATTGCATATTGAAGGGATATCAATAGTTAATGGTGCACAAACAACTGGTGCAATAGGTTCATTAGATGTAAAACCTGGTAATGAAGTAATGGTCCCGATCAGATTTATAACCTGCCCTAATACAAAAACAATTAGAGATATAGTGAAGTATAACAACTATCAAAATAAGATTGCTGCCCCAGATTTTAGAAGTAGCGATAGAATTCAAACGCGTATACTACAAGAATTTAAAGACGATGTGAAATATATAAACTATGCACCTCGAAGGGGTGGTTCAGAAGATAAAAAAAGTAAAATATCAAATTTACTACCGTCAGTTACTGCAGGTCAAGTTCTTGCTGCTTTTCATGGTGACCCCGATATTGCATATCATCAAAAAAATCATATTTGGGAAGCAGATGAACTTTATGTAAAGTATTTTAATGATAATACCACAGCTAAACATATTTATTTTGCCTATACATTGCTTAAAGCCATTGCATTGAAGAAAAAAGAACTGGTGGCTAAAGCTAAATCAGGTAAAATTCAAGAATTTGAGCAAACGCAATTAGATTATCTGCGTAAAAGGGGGGCGCACTTTTTACTAATTTCAGCAATAGCAAATAGTATGGAAGTATTTATTGATGAAAGTATTGCTAACTTATTTGAAATCAAATACATTAAAAATTTCAACCTTACCGACGCAATTTCCAAGTGGTACCCAATAGTAAATATATCAACTTCTTTTGTGATGCAATTAAACAGCGGACTTTCAGATGGCTTCAGAACAAAAGAAAAATATACTGAAGCAATAAGTAATTTTAAACAATTCATCAATAGCACAAGAGAACCAAATAAACAGTTATATAATTCTTTTAAAAGTTTGTTAAGATATTAAGCAGAAAGTAATAACCTATGGGCGTGGGGCATAGATTATTACGAGTATAAATTAACTTACGTAAATTGTATATGAGCATTACCAAAAAAGGCATGGCCCTGTTCACCCTGGCCGGTGGGCTGGTTATATTCGGGATGAAGCTGGCGGCGTATTTTCTATCCGGCTCGGTGGCCCTGCTGTCCGACGCCATGGAATCGGTGGTCAACATCATCGCCTCGGGGATAATGCTTTATGCCGTCTGCCTGGCAGACTCACCGGCCGACAGCTCTCACAATTACGGCCACCAGAAGGTGGAGAACATCTCCAGCCTGATCGAGGGTTTCCTTATTCTGGTGGCGGCGGTGCTGATAACCGAAAAGGCGGTGTTCCGGTTGCTGCATCCCACAGAATTGTCCAATGTCAACCTGGCACTGGTCGTCTCCCTGATGGCCACCGCTTTGAACGGCCTGCTGTCATGGATGCTTTTGAGAACCTCCCGCAAGTTCGGCTCCATAGCCCTGGAGGGAGATTCCAAGCATCTGCTCTCCGATGTGCTTTCATCAGTAGCCGTGGTGGCGGGGCTGATAGTGGCCAAGTTCACCGGGTGGGCTTTCCTGGATTCGGCTTTGGCCATCGGGGTGGCAATAGTGCTGGCAAAAATGGGAATAGATCTGATAAAAAAATCATCCACTGGCCTGATGGATCAGTCCTGCCCCGAAGAGGAGGCCAGGATAGTAGAAATTCTGAAAAAACATGACGGCCTGTTCGTGGATTTTCACGATATCAAGACCCGCCGCAGCGGAAACAAGGTTTTTAGCGAGCTGCATCTGACCGTCAAGGGCGATAAGACGGTGGAGGAGGCCCATAATCTGACCGATCATCTGGAGGAGGATCTCCAGAACGAGATGCCGGAAGTATCAATAACCATACACGTGGAAACCCCGCCCAAGAAATGAATAATTTTGGCTTTATTAAAAATTTATCTTGACAAAATATACTATTTGGTATACAATCCGGTTGTCAACAAAAACCTTTAACCTTTTAAGTGCCGAGAGGGCGATAGCAAGAAATGATTCACAATATGCTTAAATATCGCAATTTTGCAGTTCCCGCGACTGATCGTGGGATAGGTGCGCTCATCGGCCATACCGTATGATCTGAATAATTTTACGGGCCATGGGTTCACCAAAACCTGTGGCCTTTTCCTTTTGCCATTTTACGATGGTAAACCATAAAAGCCGCAGGAAAACAATAAAACCTGTGGCTTTTTTATTTGACCTCACCCCTGCCCCTCTCCTAAAGCATTAGGAGAGGGAAATGTAATGGCAAGTTCAGCCACGACAACGAAGGGAGGACAGAATATGCTGAAGATATTGGAACAATGTCTTAAAAGCGACCCCGAATTGAATGAATTGTATGTGATCCAACAGATCATTAATAACAGTTTTTCAAACGATTCACGGGTCATCAGCGGCAAAACTCTGCTGAATTGAAAATGGATAGTGACCTTTGAAAACATATAGAACAGGCCAATGTCCAAAAACCAAACAGCACAATAAGGAAATCATACAATGGACCTGAAAAATATCGGGTGGGATCCTTTCTTTGAGGACCATCTGAAACAAATAAAAAACAAGACCAAATACGATTATGACTTTTTGGTGGGGCGGGTTTCGGCCGTCCATACCAACTTATGCCAGGTCCTGACCGGGGGCGGCGAGATCACCGCCCAGGTATCGGGCAAAATGAGGGATAAGATCAACAACGAGACCATCTCTCCGAACGGAGAGACACCGGAGTCGGCCTTTCCGGCAGTGGGCGACTGGGTGATGATGATCCATGACCAACAGCATAACTCCGGGATGATCAGGATGATCCTGCCCCGGAAAACAAAGTTCTCGAGGAATGCCGCCGGCGCCACCTCGCAGGAACAGGTGATAGCTGCCAACATCGACTACGCTTTTATCGTGGCCGCTCTCAATGCCGATTTCAATCCCAGCCGGATCGAGCGGTACCTGGTCACAACCTGGAACAGCGGGGCGGTCCCGGTGATACTGCTCAACAAGGCCGATCTCTGCCCCGAAGTTGACGCCAAGATCGTGGAAATGGAAAAGACCGCGGTGGGTGTCTCGGTCCATGCCATCAGCGCGGCCCAGGGGGAGGGATTGGAGCAGTTGTCGCCATATCTTCAAAACGGCAGGACTGCGGTATTCATAGGCTCCTCGGGTGCGGGGAAGTCCACCATCATCAACCGGCTGCTGGGCCGGGATATAATCAAGGTGGTGGAGACGTCCGATTACAAGGACAAGGGGCGGCATACCACCACCAGCCGGGAGATGTATCTTCTGGAGGGTGGGGGCATCGTGATAGACACCCCGGGCATGAGGGAGCTGCAGCTTTGGGAGGGCGAACAGGGGCTTTCCGAAACCTTCGATGATATCGAACAGTTGTCCGCCCAATGCCGGTTCGGCGACTGCCGTCACCAGGAGGAACCGGGCTGTGCCGTCAAATCGGCCCTGGAGAGCGGTGAGATAGACCGGATCCGATACAAGAATTACCTGAAACTGCAACGCGAGCTTAAGCACCAGGAAATGCGAAACAATGCCAAGGTTCGGATGGAACAGTCAAAGAGATGGAAGAATATTGCCAAGACAAGGAGGCATTTAAATAAGGATTCAACAATACGCTGACGCTGCTAAAATCTCAAACTGATTAATGCAAATCAAAAAAAGAGATAAACATATGTGGTTCGACGAAAATTTAGACGATCTTCCCTTGGGAAAAAAAATATATGACAGGCAACTGTTAAAACGGATGCTGCCCCTGGTGAAGCCTTTTAAACTTAGGATCCTGGGCGGCGGGCTGATACTGGTGGTGTCATCCGGGCTGGGACTGTTGCCCCCCCTGCTGCTCAAGCGGGCCATCGATGTCAACATCGCCGGTTCGGATTTCAACGGGTTGCTTATAACCGTAGGGCTGTATGTTTTGCTTCAACTGGCCACCTTCGGGGTCAATTACCTGATGCTGGTGGTGCTGGAGTCTCTGGGGGTCAGGATAGTATCATCTCTAAAAGAGCAATTGTTCGGCCATATGCTGGGACTGGATATCGCCTATTTCGACCAGCATCCGGTGGGCAGGTTGATCGCCCGGGTGGAGAGCGATACCGAAGCCATCCGCCGGCTGTTCACCTCCACCATGTTCACCGTGCTGGGGGCGGTGGTCAGCCTGGCCGGAATGGTGCTCATCATGATGAAGGTCAGCCTGCCGCTTTTCCTGGCGATCTCCACCCTGGTCCCGGTGATATTCCTGCTGACCATCCTGTTCCAGAAAAAGGTCCGGCCGCTATTCCTGGTGGTCCGCAAAAAATACGCCGAGATTGTGGCCTATCTTACCGAGATGATCCAGGGCATGAAAGTGATCCAGGCCTTTTCCCGGGAGAGCGCGGTCAAACAAAAGATGGCCCAGCTCAACCGATCTTATATAAAGACCCTGCTGCCGGCGGATGTGCTGACCATGGGTTTCTTCAGCCTGGTGGGGGTATTCGAAATAATCGGGCTGGCCATCATCCTGACGGTGGGCGGAAATATGGTGGCCCAGGGACTTTTGACCATCGGCGCCATGGTGTTGTTTCTAGGGTATTTAAGGCAATTCTTCATGCCGGTATACGCTTTCTCCGAGCAGGTGGGCATCATGCAGCGGGCCTTTGCCGCCGCCCAGCGGGTCTTTGAGATCATGGATATCGAACCCAGGGTGATCAATGCCGCTTCGGGCGGCAACTGGGACAATTTTAAGAATTCGATTGAATTCCAAGACGTTGATTTTTCCTATGTCACCAGGGCCGGAAACGACGAGCCGGACTGGGTGCTGCGAGACATCAATTTTACCATTACCAAGGGGGAGAAGATAGCGCTGGTGGGCGCCACCGGCGGGGGAAAAAGCTCCATCATCAATTTGATGCTGAGGTTCTACGACCCCCAGGCCGGCAGGATATCCATCGACGGGATCGACATCAAGGAAATACCCATAGACAAACTGCGCCGGCACTTCGGCCTGGTGCTGCAGGATGTGTTCCTCTTTCCGGGAACGGTGCGGGAGAACCTGACCCTGGGAGAGGAGATGACCGGAGAGCAGCTGGACCGGGCGGTAGAGATACTGGGACTGCAGAGGATATTGGACAAGATGCCCAGCGGACTGGAGTCGGAACTGGCCGAAAGGGGGGCCAATCTCTCGCAGGGAGAGCGTCAGCTGGTATCCTTCGCCCGGGCCCTGGCTTTCGACCCCCAGATCCTGATCCTGGACGAGGCCACCTCCTCGGTGGATCCCATGTCGGAAAGGCTGATCCAGCAGGGTATCAGACGCCTGTTGGAGGGCAGGACCGCGGTGATCGTGGCCCACCGGCTTTCCACCATCCTGGATGCCGATAAGATAATGGTGATCCACAAGGGACGGATCGTGGAATCCGGCAGACATTCGGAACTTTTAGAAAAAAATGGTTATTATGCCAAGCTGTACCGGATACAGTTTGCTTAATCTGTGGACTAGGCCTCCCCTAAATCCCCTCCTTGATCAAGGAGGGGAAGGGGGTGGTCTAAATTTCCGACAAATTCAATAAAATCCAAACAGTTTAAAGGTTATTATGAAAAATAATATATGGGTAGGCTCTAAAGTATGGCTCCGGGCCGTGGAAGCCAAGGATGCCAGCTCGTTCTTCAAATGGGCCAAAGATTACGATACCGAGTCGGACAGATTATGCGACGTTATCCATTTTCCTGGGTCGTATCAAAAAATGAAAGATCATGTGGAAGCACTATCAAAGGCCGAACCGGAGAATGATAATTTCCGCTGGATAATCGCCGACCTAAAGGGTAAGGCACTGGGCACCATAAACACTTTTTCCTGCGATAAAAGGAACGGGATATTTAAATACGGTTTAGGCATCGAAAGGAAATATTGGGGGAAGGGGTATGCAAAGGAGGCTATTAAAATCGTTTTGAATTATTATTTTATGGAATTGGGCTTTCAAAAGGTCAATGTCCATATTTATGACTTCAATGAACGATCTCTTAGGTTGCACGAAAAGCTTGGCTTTAAAAAGGAAGGCACTTTGCGTAGCATGGTTTATACTAACGGCAAGCACCATGATGAAATAGTTATGGGGCTTACCAGAAAAGAATTTAACGAATTGAAATAAACTGATAAATTTATGTCAAACAAAATAGAAAATAAAAAAGACACCGGCAGTTTAAAGCTCATCTTCGGATGGCTGTATCGCTACTGGAAATCGCACAAACTAAAACTTTTGGTGCTGTTGATCATGACCCTGGTCTATACCGCGCTGGCCATCAGCTACCCCATCTTCTTCAAGATGGTGGTGGACGGCCTGGTAAACAAGCTTCCGGCTCATCAGTTGAACCGCTACGTGCTGTACCTTTTATTGCTGGGAGCCGGGGCGGCCCTGGTCAACTGGATACTGATGTCCACCCGGGGCTGGACCAACATGAATATCGAGGCCGAGTTCAGGAACAACATCTTTGCCAACCTCACCAGGCTGGGGCCGTCAACCCTGTCCTCCTACCGGACCGGGGACGTGGTCACCAGGCTGACCGACGACCTGGCGGAGAAACTGTCCTGGTTCACCTGCTCCGGCCTGTTCCGGGCGGTGCAGGGCCTGGTGCTGTTGAGCTTCATCCTGATAGTGATGTTCCGGATGAACCCCACCCTGGCGGCCTTCTCGCTGCTGCCGGTGCCGGTGGTGGCCGGGCTGTTCCTGTTCAACGAGAGGACCTTCGAACGGCGGTATCTGAAACTGCAGAACGCCATCTCGGCGGTCAACGATTTTCTGGAGGCCTGCTTCTCCGGGATCCGGGTGCTCAAGGTCTACAACCGCCAGGAGCACCAGAGGCTGGGTTTCTCCCGGGCCATGGACCACCGGATAAAGGCCGAGGTCAAAAGCATCCAATCGGAAGGATTGTTCAACTCTTCGAACATTTTCATCGATCAGCTGGGGGTTCTGGTGGTGCTGCTGGTGGGCGGGCACCTGGTCATCAAGGGGAGCCTGACCCTGGGCAGTTTTGTGGCTTTTAATACCTACAGCCTGATGCTGATCGAGCCCCTGTGGAACATCGGGTATTTCTTCGTGACCGCCAAGCGGGCTTCGGTGTCCTATGTTCGGGCCCATGAATTGGAGACCGCAATGGCCGAGGTCGGCGATCCGTCCAGCCCCAGGGAAGCGTCCTTCGACCGGTCAATTGATTTTGAAAAGGTATCCTTCGGCTACGGGAAAAGCGGTAAGCTGCAGCTTAAAGACATCAGTTTCAGGGTTGACAAGGGGCAGAAGGTGGCCCTGATGGGAGAGGTGGGCTGCGGCAAGACCACCCTGGTGCACCTGCTGCTTCGCCTGCACGATCCGACCTCCGGTTCGGTCAGTATTGATGACACCGATATAAAAGATTTCAGCCTGGCCGGGCTGCGCAGCATCATCGGCTACGCCCCGCAGGAGGCCCTGCTGTTCTCGGACAGTATCCTCAACAACGTCATCTTCCACCGGGAAGAGGTGGATCAGGAACGGGCGGTGGAGGCCGGGCGCATCTCCCAGCTGGAGAAGGAGGTCAAAGGCTTTGCCAAGGGATACGACACCCTTATCGGGCAGCGCGGCACCAGCCTGTCCGGGGGGCAGAAGCAGCGGGCATCGCTGGCCCGGGCCATCGTGGAGAGGCTCGCCCTGGGGCATCCCAAAATATTGATACTGGACGACATCACCTCGGCTTTGGACGGCACCACCGAGGCCCTGGTCTGGCAGGAGCTCACTGAAAAACTGCCGAAGGTCACCTGTTTCATCATTTCGCACCGGACCTCCACCATCGAGCGGGCCGACCAGATACTGGTCCTGAAGGACGGCCGAATCGTGGAGCAGGGCAGCCATCAGGAGCTGATGGCCCAGGATGGTTACTACGTGACCCTGCGGGAGAAGGAGAAGCTGCAGGAGAATGGGAATGTAAAATAAATAAATAGAAAATATCTGCCCTGGGCCTCCGGTTATTCTGGAGGCCCTTATTTTTGCTTGTTTTTTGGAATGGGGTGTGATATCTTAATAACGATAAATGAGTGATCATCAAATCTATAGTAAAAGGCTGAATAAGCCAGGCATCTCCACTGGCCACTCGATAAACCGGGAGAAACTGGAGATGGCAAAATGGATGCGACAGCATATGACTTTCGCTGAACGTTGCTTTTGGAACGCTGTGCGTAAAAGAAAATATCCCGGACTGCGTTTTAGAAGACAGCAGATAATCGATGGTTTTGTTTCTGACTTTTATTGTAATAAATTGAATTTGGTAATTGAAGTCGATGGTGGTATTCATGAAACACAAAGAGATTATGACGAGCTAAGGGATAGAATAATACGAGAAAAAGGTATTAGGATTATGAGATTTAAAAACGAAGACGTTATAAACAGAATAGATTGGGTTTTAGAACAAATTATTGGCAGTGACCCCTCCCAACCCTCCCCTAAAGCTTTAGGGGAGGGAGAAAGGGCGGGGTCATGCCTACAGTAATGCTAGTCGATGGCACGGCTTTGGCCTACCGGGCCTACTTTGCCTTCATCCGCAACCCGCTGATAAACTCCAAAGGCGAGAACACCAGCGCCAGCTACGGCTTTGCCACCATCCTGGTCAATCTGCTTAAAAAACATAAACCGGATTATTTAGGGGTGGCCTTCGACACCAAGGCCCCCACCTTCCGCCACGAAAAATTCGAGGCCTACAAGGCCCAGCGTCCCGGCATGCCGGACGAGCTGAAAGCGCAGCTGCCGCGCATCAAACAGGTACTGAGGGCCATGGAGATAGCGGTGCTGGAGAACGACGGCTACGAGGCCGACGACGTCCTGGCCGGGCTGGCCAAGCAGGCCGAGGCCAAGAACTGGCCCAGCTATATAGTCACCGGCGACAAGGACCTGCTGCAGATCGTCACTGACAAGATCAAGGTGATCCGCCCCCGGACCGGCAAAAACGAGGAGCAGATCTTCGGGCCGGCCGAGGTCCAGCGGGAATACGGGGTGATCCCCGACAAGATCAAGGACATCTTCGCCCTGTCCGGAGATGCGGCGGACAACGTCCCGGGCGTGCCGGGCATCGGACCCAAGACCGCCACCGAGCTGATAATAGAATTCGGGTCGTTCGATAACCTATATCAGAATCTGGACCAGGTCAAGAAACCCCGCATAAAAAAACTTTTGGAGGATAACAGGGAGCAGGCCGTGATGTCCCGGGAACTGGTGACCCTGCACCTGGATGAACTGCCGCTGGTCTCTCTGTCCGACCTGAGGGTCCATGAGCCGGATCGGGAGAGGGTGTCCCAATTGTTCCGCGAATTGGAGTTTGGTTCGCTGCTGAGGGAGTTTCAGGCCGGGCAGGTGAAAAGCGTGGAGTTCCAGACCGTCAAGGCGGGGACCGACCTGGAGCTGGTGCTGGGTAAGATCAAGAAGGCCGGGGAATTATATTTTGAGCCGGAGTTCCGCCAGGACAAACTTTTTAGGGCAGCGGTGATGGTGGACGGCAAGCCGCTGATAGTGGAGAACAAGAACCTGGCCAAACTCAAGCCGATCTGGGAGAATCATAAGATCATCAAGATCGGCCATGACCTAAAATCTACCATTCGGAAAAGCGGTCAGGGCATGAACGGTCCGATGTTCGACACCATGCTGGCATCGTATCTGATAGACCCATCCTGGAGGCATCATCAGTCCCTGGAGTCCCTGGCCGGGGAGCATCTGGGACTGGCCTTCGAGGCGGCCCAGCCATCCGCCAAGAAACAGACCGAGCTGGCCTTCGAGGTCGACGACCAGACCCGCGATCAGCTATTGGGGCGCAGGCTGGACGCCATCAAATCCCTCAAGGAAAAATTTCAGCAGGAGATGGATGGAAAAAATCTGACCGAGCTGTTCCAAAAGGTGGAAATGCCCCTGCTGGCGGTGCTGGCGGAGATGGAATCGTTCGGGGTCCTGCTGGACCTGAATATTTTCAAAACCATGTCACGCGATCTGGAAAAGCAGATCGGCAAATTGGAGAAGCAGATATATAAAGAGGCGGGCGAAGAGTTCAACATCAATTCTCCCAAGCAACTGGGGGTGATCCTTTTCGAGAAATTGAAGGTGGGCAAGGCCAAAAAGACCAAGACCGGATACTCCACCGACGTTTCGGTGCTGGAATCATTCGCCAACGTCCATCCCCTGCCGCGGCTGATCCTGGATTACCGCCAGCTGTTCAAGTTAAAATCCACCTACGTGGATGCCCTGCCGGCCCTGGTCAGCGAAAGGACAGGCAGGCTGCACACCACTTTCAACCAGGCCCTGACCGAGACCGGACGGCTGTCCTCCTCCGATCCCAACCTCCAGAATATCCCCATGCGGGAGGGGGTGGGCCGGGAGATCCGCAAGGGGTTCATTGCCGAGAAGGACCACCTGTTGTTATCGGCCGATTATTCCCAGGTGGAACTCCGGCTGGTGGCGCACCTATCCGGTGACCAGCGCCTGCAGCAGGCCTTCAAGTCCCGGCGCGATATTCACACCGAGACGGCCTGCGCCGTGTTCGGCATAGAAAGTAACGAAGTTACTCCGGACATGCGGCGCAAGGCCAAGGCCATCAATTTCGGCATCATCTACGGCATGGGACCATATGGCCTGGCCCAGCAGCTGGGCATCGGAGTGGGCGAGGCGGCCACATTCATAGAACAATATTTCCAACAGTTTCCCCAGGTTCAGGCCTGGATAGCCTTGACCACCGCCCAGGCCAAGAAGGACGGCTTTGTCTGCACCATGCTGGGCCGCCGGCGCTACCTGCCGGAGATAAACTCCGACAACGGCCAGCGGCGGGCCTTTGCCGAGCGCACCGCGGTCAATACCCCCATCCAGGGGACGGCCGCCGACCTGATCAAGCTGGCCATGGTCAACATTGCCCGAAGGTTTGAAGATGAGAAGATCAGAAGCAAAATGATCCTCCAGGTCCACGACGAACTGCTGTTCGAGGTGGAGAAGAACGAGCTGGCCAGGGTGAAAAAAATAGTCAAGCAGGAGATGGAGAACGCCATCGAGATCTCGGTGCCGGTGGTGGTGGAGATGGGCGAGGGGGAGAACTGGTTCCAGGCGCACTGAACAGGTGAACAGGGTCAAATGCCACCAGACAAAAGTAAGCGGGCGGGCCAACCGCCCATTTTTATTTACAGGCCATTGCCACACTATATATCCCCCCCCCCCAGCATAAAAAATATACTTGACAAAAATGCCTAATAATGTTACCGTTAACCAATGTGAAAGGCGTATATATGAAACGCATATCTATATTTGCAATTCTTAGTTTGGCATTGGCAATTCTGCCGGCTGCGCCGGCAGGAGGGCAAACCACCCACAACCTGGAGATAATCTGGCAGAAAGCCAAACCCGAGACTTCCGTGTATTGGCAGGGGTGGGGGTTTGCAATGGCCAGCGGCGACTTGAATGGCGATGGATATTCTGATTTTGTTACTGCATTAGACTCATCCCTTAATGAACCTTGGATAAGATATATGGTTAAAATATATATATTTAATGGTGGTTTAACATTAAGCACAATACCTTCGCAAACAATAATATATGATTCTTTGGGTAATTACCCTTCTTTTTGTATAGCCGATTTTAACAAGGATGGTTATGGAGATTTAGCCATTGGCGATAGCCGGGGTGTTGGGGTAAATTCTGAAAAAGGCCAGGTAAATATACATTACGGAACCGGGTTTGATCTTAACCCAAAACCCGATTTGGTAATAGACGGCTACGGCAGCGCCACGGCCACAAATTTCGGCCAAGCCCTTTCCGCCGGGGATATAAATGGTGACGGGGTAGATGATTTAATTATTGGAGCGCCAGATTATGGCGAACTAAACGCACGCGGCAGGGTGTATATTTATTTCGGAGATACTTCGGGGGTGGATGATTGGCCGGATATAATATTGAACGGACATACCGAAGCCGGGTATTACGAAAACTTCGGAAATAGTATGGATGGGACAATGGATTACAATAAAGACGGTTATAACGATTTGATAATTGGCGCTTATCTTAATGCTAAAACTGGTAATGCTGCCGGCAAAATATATTATTATATAAGTAAAGGCGAGCAGATAGACACTATAGCTGATGGTTGGATTTATGGCGAAGCTTCCTATCAAAGGCTTGCTGCATATAATGTGAGCAGTGTGCCAGCAGATACAAACGGTTTTGCGTCTGTGGGCTGGTTTGGCACACCGGATTGGCCTTCTACTACTGGCAGTTTTGACCGGGGCAAATGTTATATGGTGCCGGGGGACACTATGGGCGAGATAACGCCATTATGGGCGATGACGGGTAATGATTTATCAGATAGTGCCCTTGGCTATTGGTCATGTTCTGCCGGTTATGCCGATAATGATAAATTGGGTGATAAGTTGGCCAGCGCACTTTTGGCCTTTGGTGATCCAGGCAAAGTATATCTTTGGCTGCGAAGGGCAACTATGAGACAACAACCCGATGCTTATATAATCGGCAGGGCTAGCACGCCCGGAGGTGATGCTCTGGGCGGAAAGATAGCCACTGCCGCGGATGTTGATGGCGACGTGAAGGGTGAGTTTTTGGTCAGCAACTATTTTGCCGATACTGGCAATATGATCTGGCTGTGCAAATATACCGGGCCGGAGGGGGTGGCGGGACGACCAGCGGACAGCGGACAGCGACCAGCGTTTAGACTGGGGCAGAATTATCCCAATCCGTTTAAAACCCGAACAACTATCAACTATCAACTAACTACTAATAGCTCTGTAAACTTGTCAGTTTACAACATTGCCGGGCAATTGGTCAAAACGCTTATCAACGACAACTCAGTCCCTCTCCGCATCGGGGAGGGTAGGGCGGGGTCAATAACCTGGGACGGTCGGGACAACAGCAACCGTGCGGTTTCCAACGGGGTTTATATCTATAAACTTAACATGGGGGGAAAGAGCATGGCGAAAAAGATGACGCTGATACGTTGATCTATTGGATAACATAACATTTAAAACCCAAAGAAAGGAAACCCAATGAAAAGGCGGATAATGATCATTACTACGGCGTTATTGGCGCTGACAGCAACACTGTGCCTGGCCGAGGAAGACCCCAAAGCATGGCAGGTAAATAAATGGCTACCGGAATATACTGCTTCGTCCGCGATAAAAGACATTCAAATGATTGATGACAAGAATGCATGGGTAGTAGGCAATGAGGGCTTGGTGTTACGGCAGGTAAATAGCGTTTGGGGGAAAATAACCATAACCGGTATTGCCGAATACAATCTTAACGCCATTGAGATGAAAGGCCAATACGGCTGGATTGTGGGGGAGAAAAAGGGCGAGCCGAATAATTACGGTGGAAAAATATTTAGGACTACCGATGGTGGCGTTACATGGATAGAGCCAAGTAGTATGCCCACCCTTCCTTCCGGCACGGCCTTTAAGGATGTTTCCTTTGCCAACAACGGAACAGGCTATATTGCCTGCGGCAATGGAATAATATTGGTGTCAGGAAATAGGGGTGTTGACTGGGGAAAAACAACGAGTACTCCCATTACCGAACCCTCTGATGTTTCCGGCTGGTTTAACAGCATTTACACCGACCCGACGAATTCGGCCTATGTTAGGGTAGCCTGTGATAATTTCGGTTTTGTAAATTATAGTTCAGATGGTGGAAATACATGGTCCAATTCGCCGGTAGTGAAGGAGTTGCCTGATAATTATTATAAATGGTCGGATGATACATATTTTGACTACACACTAACGCTTGCGCCGAATAAAATGGGCCATTACGGTTGGGGCACCTGGTCAGGCTCTTTTAACCACGGCTATATCTTCGACGGCTCCGCTTTCAATCAAATAGTGCCCGATATCTCAAACGGCGCCGATAACGTTCCGTCCAGTATTTGGCTCAGCTCCCTGGGCGGAAATGAATTCGGCAAAAGCATGTTTGTCGGCAGCGACGGGTTTGTTCACAACAGCGGCTACGGGCAAATATCAAACCGGGTGGATTTGTATGCCAGTTCCGGTGGGAGTGGTTATACAACAAAGTATTTGGTTGGCGGTTCAAACGGGATTATATATACACATAGCTATCTTCCGCCTTATCAGGATGGAGATCTGTGCCCAGATATATTCAGTGACGCGAGAAGCGTTATAATCAATTGGTCGCCTATGCAGGAGATTGAGGTAGTTCGCTATGATATATTGCGAACCACGTCGGAGATCGTCAATTACCCAGTAGAGCTGATTGGGTCTGTGCTTTCGAACTCAGCCGCGTCTATTTGGGAAAATAGTTATTCATTTACTGATAACACTGCAATAAATAAAATGCGCTATCATTACTGGGTTAAGGTTATTCATTATGACGGTCTTTATAATTGTATATATGTTGGTTACGGGGAACCTACCAATGGCGATCCGTTGCCTGCGCCGCCGCCCGTTCCATATAATTTAAAAGCTATGGACATGCCTGATGATAACGGTGAAACAATTTTATTATATTGGGAAATGCCGGAAGAGCCTTCAGTTTACTATAAATACAATGTTGGTCGAAGATTGGAGGGAGAAACTACTTACAAAGCTATTGGGTATATAAGCGATCCCTGGAAAAAATATGACAATAGTGTTCAAAGCGGCCGAAAATACGAATACGTTATTCAAGCAGTAGATCAATATAATCAACCATCGGCGTATTCTTCGCCTACTACCGGTGTTGCATTTGATAACTTGGCACCAAGTAAACTTGCTGCGCCTACTGGTGATTATTCAGTTGTCGGCAACACAATGACCCTGAATTGGCTACCTGCAACCGACGAACCCAACCTCGGCGGCTACTGGGTTTGTCCCGAGCCGATGGGCGTTTTCGCCGAAAAGATCAGCGGCATAGACCCCGGCGAATACGAGCCGGATGCCTATCATGTTTCCCATGCCTCGCCCATAGAACGTACCCAGTGGAAATGGCGGGTGCCGGATGAATTGGTGGGCCAGACCCTGATATTCTCGGTTACTGCTATGGATCGTTCCGGCAACATAGCCCCTTGGAGCGAGCAGGTATTTTTAAACACCAAAGTTCTTACCAACTCAAATACAATATTAGCCACCGCATATAACAACGGCAAACATCTGGTTTACGATGATAAGGGTAGATTATTCTTGGTTTACGGTTCCGGGGATTCGGTTCTTTACCAGCAATCATGGGACGACGGTATAACCTGGACCCCGTCCTCTGGTTTTGCCTCAGGCGGCATCAAACCTGTACCTGCTATCGGTTATTATGGTGAAGATACCACCATGCTTTGGAAAGCCGAGACCGAAAATGTCGGCTGGGTTCTGAAATCCGCCAAACGAGCCGGCAACGGTTGGCTGCCGGAAGAAACCATACTGGCGGCTGCCGGCTCCTGGGAGCAGACCCATTACGTCAGCCCGCCATCAATGGCGATAAATAACGCCGGAACTCATCTGGCAATTGAGCGGGTGGATGCCCAATACCAGATCGGCGGCCAGAGCGGAACCTGGTATTGGAAGCTTTTATATGGCTTTAAAGCAACCGGCCAGACAGCTTATGCCTGGACGGTTTTGGACAGCGCTTCCGGCAGTTGGGGCGGGCAGGATCCCAATCTTGCCAGCCCGACCATCTGCTTGGATTCCAAGGGCGGCATTCATGTAGCCTGGGATTACGAGGGAGAGATCTACTGGCGGGGTTATGACCCGTATCTTGGCGCCTGGAAGGAAAAGATCAATCTGACCAACAGCCCGGAAGTATTTTCCGCCGAGCCGTCGCTGGCCTTTTTCGGAGATGTGCATATAGTCTGGCAGGAGGGCAACGATATTCAACATCGCAAAGGCAACTGGGGCTACCCCCGGTTGGAAAATACCATCGATGCAATTATCAAAAGCTTCTACTGGCAAAATGCCGAGAACGTCAGCAACAACCCGGCCACCGCATCGTTAAATCCGGTGTTCGACGGAAACTATGTGGCCTGGAGCGAGCAGAGCGCAGTTGATCCCGATCACTATAACGCTTTTTTTGCCAATTACAGCGATTATGTTTGGACACCGAGCCTGGATTACAGCAAGAATCCCAGCCAGCCGGCGGTATACCCCCAGATAGCCTACCGCCAGAATGTCGACGGCAACAAGATGACCACCATCTGGACCGAGGGAACCGGGCCGCTGTATTCGCTGATCGCCCGGGATGAGGCCGGACAGGTAACGGCGCAGGCCGCGGCCGACGTGGGCGGCGAGGCGGCATCCATATATCTTATCGAGCGGGACGGTTATATTGTTTACGGAGCCAGCGATGCAATCGCTTCCACTGGCATTATAACGGTTGATTACGATAGCACCGCGTTGGAGTATTATCTGCCGACCCTGGATCGCGACCAGAAACAGACCATGAAATTCACCTTCTACCAGGAATACGCCGATAAGGCCGATTATGTCTATCAGGTATGGGTGGATGATGTCTCCTTGGGCTCGGTAAAGGTTCCCAGCGGCCAGTCTGTGGTCTTCGAGAAGGACCTGCCGAATAGCGTTACCCACGACGGCGAGGGGATTGTCAGGATAGTCAATCTGAAAAAGGACAAGATTGTCACCTGCGATAAATGGGAGCTTTATGCCTATGACAAGGCCACCGGCCGGGGCGGCGCCAAAAAATCCGGCGGAGCGCAATTGGCGGAAGAGGGCGGCAAGCCGCTGACCTATGTCTACGCTATGGCCCAGAACGCGCCCAACCCATTCAACGGCCAGACTAAGATCAGCTACCAATTAGCCAAGCCCGGCAATGTCAGCCTGAAGATCTACAATACGCTGGGGCAATTGGTGAATACCCTGGTTGACGGCCAGCAGCAGCCCGGGGTTTATTCTGCAAATTGGAATGGCAAAGATAATTCGGGGAGAACTGCCGCCAATGGGGTCTATATTTACAGGTTGGAATCGGGCGATTTTAAGGCTACCAAGAAGATGGTGGTGATCAAGTAAACAAACATTTTCTCAGTAAGGGGCGGCATTTTTGCCGCCCCTTTTTTGTTAAAAACTTGGTGCAACGGAAACCACTTTTTTCAGCCCTCAATGGGGGCTTTTTTTATTGGTTTTTTGGTCAAGATCAAGTCAGGTAAAAAAATATAAAATATTTTCATTTTTTACTTGACAATGGGGCAAAATGTATATAAAATGGTTCGAAGTGGGACAAAGTGGGGCATAGTGGATAAGAGTGGAATTTAATCCCAGATATCCATATTTTCAATAACTTACGCATAAAGCCCTGTTACCCATCATAAGCCGTTCCAACAAAAACGGCTCGGGAGGTGCCATTATGACCATTTTCGGAGGAACCTATCATCATAATCTCGATGCCAAGGGCCGGCTCAATATCCCGGCCCAGCTTCGAAAGATGATCTCCGCCCAGGCCAACAATCAGCTGTGGATCACCCGCGGCCTCAAGGACGGCTGCCTGTTCGTCTATCCCAATGACAACTGGCTGAGGAAGATGGAGGAGCTGAACGCCCTGCCCCGCACCGAGGAGAACCGCAACGCCATCAGGATCTTCTCGGCCGAGAGTTTTCCGGTGGAGATAGATTCGCAGGGGAGGATCATCGTCCCCGCCCAGTTCCAGAAGCAGGCCAACCTCAGCAAGGAGGTGGTGATCGCGGGGGTGATGGACAAGATCGAACTATGGAACCCCTCGGCCTACGAAAAATTCCTGGGCGACAACAGCGACAACTACCAGGAACTGGTCAAACAGCTTTAAACCATTTCATCACATATAGGGAGATTTGAGATGAGGATTCAGGTTTTACCGGCCGGACAGAACGCTACTAAGCTTGAGGTCAACGGGATGATCAATCTCCAGGGTTTTTTCCAGATCGAGGAAGCTATTTTGAAGGTGATCAAGAGGAACTGCTTCAGGGTGGAGATGGACATGTCGCAGGTAAAACACATGGATTATCGGGGGGTGGAGATCCTTTTAAAGCGGGCCGAACGTCTGCGCAGCTACGGCGGCGACCTGATCCTGAGCGGCCTGTCCCCCTACCTGGTGAACATTCTGCGGATGGCCGGGGCGGCCGAATCCTTCGAGATCCTGGACAACGATGCTGCCGCCCAGGGCGATCTTTTCAAACGGCAGGAGAATCCGGACCTGGAGAATCCCCCGTTGTCGGCCGTGGCTTGAATTGCAAAAGCCGATCATGTCCCAGCCATTTTTACACCTACCGGTTCTTTTAAACCAGAGCATAGATCATCTTGATGTCCGGCCCGGGAGAAACTATTTGGACGGGACCCTGGGTGGAGGCGGACACAGCAAAAGAATATTGGAGAAAAGTTCGCCGGATGGAAAACTCATCGGGCTGGACCGCGACCCCGCGGCCCTGACGGCGGCCAGGGAAAATCTGATAATCTACGGCGACCGGGTTTTGTTCTTTGAGGGAAATTTTTCGGAGCTGGCGGAGATCATGGCCGGCATCTCCTTTGACATCCACGGGGTGCTGCTGGACCTGGGCGTCTCCTCTCCCCAGATCGACCGGCAGGAGCGGGGTTTCTCCTTCCAGGGCGACGGTCCGCTGGACATGCGGATGGGAAAATCGCCGCTGACGGCCGAGGAGGTCATAAATGAATACCAGCCGGCGGAACTAAAAAGGATCTTTTGGGAATACGGCCAGGAAAGGTTTTCCGGCAAGATAGCCCGGGCCATCGTAAAATCCAGAGAGATATCCAGAATAACAACCACCGGACAACTGACGGGAATCATCAAGAGCACCCGGCCGGAAATGCCGACCAAAACGCTTTCCCGCATATTTCAGGCCATAAGGATAGAGGTCAACGACGAGCTGGGTTCATTGAAAAAAGGCCTGCAGGCGGCGATCGACATCATGGTTCCCGGGGGAAGACTGGTGGTGCTGACCTACCATTCGCTGGAGGACGGGATGGTCAAGGATCTTTTCCGCCAGGCGGCCGATCCCTGCACCTGCCCCAAAGGATTGCCTTTCTGCGCCTGCGGCAAGAAGCCAATGATAAAAATACTTAACCGAAAGCCGGTACTGCCGGATGACGACGAGATCGTCCAGAATCCCAGGGCCCGAAGCGCCCATCTTAGAACAGCGGAAAAATTATGAGCAAATACTTACATAGAGGCGAATACCAGCCGGGCCGGAACAAGACCGGCTGGCTGATCGCGGCCATCTCCCTGGCCTTCTTTGCCGTGTTGTTCTGCTATGTCTGGCAGAAGATATATCTGGCCCGGCAGGTGGCGGCCATAGAATACTATCAGGAGGCCAACCGCAGAATCTCCGACCGGGTGAAGATGCTGACGGTGGAAAAACAGCAGTTATCATTCCGGGGCAGGATAGAGCAGGTGGCGATGGGCGGTCTGGGGCTGGCCTATCCCGAGAAGGAACAGATCGTGGCCATCATCCAGCCGCCCAGGGGACGGGACGAAGCCGGTTGGTCCTCCAACCTGGCCGGGATCTTCAATCCGGCATCAACCGCGTGGGGGCAGCAATGAGCCGGGGCCGGCTTACCATATTGGCGTTAGCCGGCCTGGTGATATGGTCCGTTATGTTTGGCCGTTTGGTCTGGCTGCAGGCAGTCAGGGGCGGCCATTATAAATATCTGGCCCAAAAACAGCACCAGCAGAGGATAGGGATCCTGCCGGAACGGGGGAGGATATATGATCGCTGCGGCCGGCCATTGGCACTGTCCTTTGATGGCCGGCGCTCCTATCCCTACGGTTCGATGGGGGCCCAGCTGCTGGGGTTCATCGGAGACGACGGCCGGGGCCTGGAGGGAATGGAGCTGCTGTACGACGATCTGCTGAGGGGGCAGAGCGGCTGGGCCATCAGGCAGCGAGACGCCACCGGCCGGACCCACGCCACCTTGGAATATGCCTCGTCCCCGGCCAAAGCCGGCCACAGCGTTTTTCTGACCATCGATGCCGAATATCAGGCCATAGCCGACCAGGAGCTGGACCGGGGGGCCAAATCAGCCCGGGCCGCCTCTGGCGCAGTGGTGATCTCCGACCCCGGCACCGGCGAGATACTGGCCATTGCCAGTTACCCCCCGTTCGACCCCAACCGCTTCAACAGCTATGGCCGGGAAACATATATCAACCGGGCGGTGCTGGAGCAGTTCGAGCCCGGCTCCACTTTCAAGATCATCACCATGGCGGCCGCAGTCGAGGAAGGGGTGACCGGACCGGAGGATATCATCGACGGTGAAAAGGGCCTCTTCAGCATCGGCGGATACAAGATCGGCGAGGCCGAGAAGCACAAATACGGCCCGATAACCGCCTCGGAGGCCATCGCCCATTCCAGCAATATCTGCCTGGTCAAGGTCGGCCAGGAATTGGGCAACGAGAAGCTCTACCAGTACGCCCGTTCCTTCGGCTTCGGATGCAAGACCGGAATTGAGTTCCCCGGAGAGACCGAGGGGGTGATGGAGAGGCCGGATAAATGGTCGGTGATCCAGGGCGCCAACATCAGCTTCGGCCAGGGGCTGTCGGTCAATGCCATTCAGCTGACGGCAGCCTATGCCGCCATCGCCAACGGGGGATTCCTGGTGAAACCGCGGCTGCTTAAGGGGTACGGGGAAAGCAGTGAGGCGGTGCCGGGATCCCAGCCGGCCGATACCCTCCGCCGGGTGATATCCCGGGAGACCTCCAGAAAACTGGTGGCCATGCTGGAACAGTGCGTGGATAATGGCACCGGGCAGCCGGCGGCCATCAACGGCTGGAAGATCGCCGGCAAGACCGGCACCGCCCAGAAGAAGGCCCAGGGTCGCAAGGGTTATGACCGGGACAAATATATCGCCTCTTTCATCGGCTTTATTCCGGCGGAGTCACCCCGGCTGGTGGTGACGGTGATAATCAACGAGCCGCACGGCAGGGTATATGGCGGCCAGGTGGCGGCGCCCGTCTGCCGCAGCATAATGAAGCGGATCATCAGCCTGCCCGGAGGTTTCGCCCAGGACCTGATGGCCAACAATGCGGGGATAAATACGAAATTGTGATGAAGACAGCCGAGCTAATAAAATCCTGCCCCGATCAGATCATCTCCCGGTCAACCCTGCCGGAGGATATGGAGATCAGCGGGATGCATTATGATTCCCGGAAGATAGCCAAGGGAAATCTGTTCTTCGCCATCTCCGGCTATCAATCCGACGGCAACCAGTTCGTGGGGCAGGCCCTGGCCAACGGGGCCGGCCTGGTCGTCAGCGAGAACAATAAAATAGCGGACGATATTCCCTGGATCAAAGTGGCCAATTGCCGCCGGGCCATGGCCCTGATGTCGGCCGCTTATCTGGGCCGGCCGGCGGACCGGCTGGACATGATCGCGGTGACCGGCACCGCCGGGAAGACCACCACCACCTATCTGTTGCGCTCCATCATGAAAGAGGCCGGCCGGAAGACCGGCCTTCTGGGCACCATCAACTACTGGATACTGGACCAAAAATTCTCGGCCCCCAACACCACCCCGGAATCGCTGGACCTCCAGGATCTGCTGTCCCGGATGGTCAGCGCCGGGGCCGATACCGCCATCATGGAGGCCTCGTCGCACGGCATCGAACTGGACCGGGTGGCCGGCATAAATTTCTCCACCGCGGTGTTCACCAATTTCTCCCAGGACCACCTGGATTTTCACCGGGACATGGAAAGCTACCTGAGATCCAAACTAAAGCTTTTCCAGAACCTGTGGGAAGGGGCCACGGCGGTGATCAACCGGGACGATCCGGCGGCCGGCCGGGTGCGGGAAGCGGTCAGAACCAAAACCCTGACCTTCGGAATAGACAGCCAGTCTGATGTCATGGCTGATAAAATTACCAACACTCCCCAGGGCTCAAAGTTTAGATTAAAAGCCGGCGATCGGTCGGTAGAAGTAAACCTGGCTATAGCCGGCCGGCATAATATCTACAACGCCCTGGCGGCTTCGGCCGCCGCCCTGAGCCGGGGCCTAGCCCTGGGGGACATCCAAGCCGGACTGGAAAAGGTCGATAGCGTGGCCGGGAGATTCGAGCCGGTGAACCTGGGCCAGGATTTTTCAGTGATAGTGGATTATGCCCATACTCCCCAGGAATTGGAACACCTCCTGAATGCAGCCCGGGAGCTTAATCCCCGAAGGATCATAACCGTTTTCGGCTGCGGAGGCGACCGCGATCGCAGCAAGCGCCTCCTGATGGGCAGGGCGGTGGCCAGGAATTCCGACATCGTGGTGCTTACCTCGGACAACCCGCGAACCGAGGACCCGGGCCAGATCATCAACGATATCCTGCCCGGCCTGTCCGGCCGGGAATATATCCTGTTCCCCGACCGCAAGGAGGCCATATGCAAATCCATCGAACTGGCCCGAAAAGGCGACATGGTGATCATCGCCGGCAAGGGCCACGAGGATTACCAGATACTGGGCACCGCCAAGATCCATTTTGACGACCGGGAGATAGCCGGGGAAGCCCTGAAACAAAGGCTGGGTGTCTAATGGAGGGCATGCACCTGTCGGAGATAGCCCGAGCGGTGGGCGGGAACCTTTCCGGCCCGGATGGCCTGGCCCAGGGGGTCAGCATCGACTCCCGCACCATTAAACCGGGGGAGCTGTTCGTAGCCATAAAAGGACCCAATTTCGACGGACAGGGATTTGCCGCCCAGGCGGTCAGAAGCGGGGCCTCCGGGGTCATGGCCTCCGGGAACATAGACTGGAAAGGCGAAAAAGAGTCCGGGCTGATAAAGGTGTCCGACACCCTTCGGGCGCTGAAGGAGTTGGCGTATTTTTATCGGAAAAAATATCATCCCAAAATGATAGGCATCACCGGCACCAATGGCAAGACCTCGGTCAAGGAGATGACGGCGGCCATACTTTCCGCCAGATACCAGGTCCTCAAGAATCAGGGGAACCTGAACAACCAGTATGGCATCCCGCTGTCGCTGTTCAAGCTCACCGGAGAACACCAGATCGGGGTGATGGAGCTGGGGATGAGCGCCCTGGGCGAGATAGCCGACCTGTGCCGCCTGGTGGAGCCGGAGGTCGGGATAATAACCAACGTGGGCGAGGGCCATACCCTGTACCTGAAAGACCTGCCAACGGTGGGCCGGGCCAAGGGCGAATTATTGGAGGCCCTTCCCAAAGGAGGGCTGGCGGTGGTCAACGGCGATGATGCCAACCTGATGTCCCAGACCGCCAGAACCCGGGCCAAAATAATAAAATTCGGGCTGGGAGATGATTGCCATTACAGGGCCGAACAGATAACCTGCCGCCCGGAGGGGACCTGCTTCATAGTGAACGGACAACAGGTCATCATCAGGCAGCCGGGACTGCACAATGTTTATAATTGCCTGGCGGCCCTGGCTGCCGGGGAGGCCCTGGGGGTGGATGTCAAAAGCGCCGCCGAAAGGCTGGCCGGGCAGGAACCAACCCCCATGCGATTGGAGATAATACCGGCCGGCAGATTCACCATTATCAACGATGCCTATAATGCCAATCCGCCTTCGATGAGGGCGGCTCTCAAGGTGCTGGGTTCAATGGATGCCTCCCGCCGGAAGGTGGCCATCCTGGGTGAGATGCTGGAGTTGGGTGAGATCGAAAAACCCAGGCACCACGATATCGGGGTTTTGGCGGCAGAGAATTCCGACCTGGTGGTGGCGGTGGGGCCGCTGGGGGAACACATTCATCTGGGGGCCTCCGGCCTGAAGAATAACAGCCGCCATTATCAGGATAACGCCGCTTTGATAGCCGAGCTGGGAACCATCTTGAAAAAGGGCGATGTGATCCTGGTAAAGGCCTCCCGTAGCCGTCATTTCGAGGAGATCGTCAACGCCATAAAAGGATTATCGTAGATGCTGTATCTGCTGTTATACCCATTGGCCGATAAGATCCACTTCTTCAATTTGTTCCGCTACATCACTTTTCGCTCGGCCTATGCCTTGGTGACGGCACTGCTGATATCCTTTCTGATCGGACCCTACATGATCCGATGGCTAAAAAAACTCGGCATCGGCGACACCGGCCGGGAGGATGCCCCGGACCATCATAGAAAAAAGGCCGGCACCCCCACCATGGGCGGGCTGATAATCCTGGCGGCCATAATGATCCCGGTGCTGCTGTGGGCCGACCTGAGCAACCGTTATATCCAGATAGCCTCGCTGGCCACCCTGTGCCTGGGGGCCATCGGTTTCAGCGACGATTATCTGAAGGTTATCAAGAAACAGCCCAAGGGCCTGGTGGGCAGGAAAAAGCTGGCGGGACAGATCATCCTGTCGCTGGTGATAGGGGCCATCCTGGTCATCTATCCTCTGAACCCGGAGTTCGCCACCAAGACCAATTTTCTGTTCTTTAAAAACATCTTCGTCGATCTGGCCTGGTGGTTGTTCATTCCCTTTGTGGTGGTGGTCATCGTGGGGACCTCCAATGCCGTCAACCTGACCGACGGGCTGGACGGCCTGGCCATCGGAGTGGTGCTGTTCGCCGCTGCGGCCTATGCCGTGATGTGTTATTTTGCCGGGAATTACAAGCTGGCCAGTTACCTCAACATCATCTTCATGAAGGGATCGGGAGAGCTGACCGTATTCTGCGCCTCCATGGTCGGGGCGGCGCTGGGCTTTTTGTGGTACAATGCCCACCCGGCCGAGATCATGATGGGCGATACCGGCTCACTGGCCCTGGGCGGGGCCATAGGTACCACCGCCGTGCTGATAAAACAGGAGATACTGCTGTTGATCGTGGGCGGGGTATTCGTGATGGAGGCCCTGTCGGTGATCCTGCAGGTAGCTTCCTTTAAGCTGACCGGCAAGCGGATCTTCAAAATGGCCCCCATTCATCATCATTTTACCCTGCAGGGCTGGAGCGAGGAAAAGATAGTCACCCGATTCTGGATAATAGCCCTGATCTGCGCCCTGGTGGCCCTGAGCACCCTGAAGATAAGATAGAATGAAGCTCGATCTGGCAAATAAAAAAGTTTCGGTGGTCGGCCTGGCCCGCAGCGGGATGGCGGCGGTAGGGCTTTTGAAAAAATCCGGGGCGGATGTCTTTGCCTCCGATTTCAAAAGCATTGCCCCCGAAGAGCTGAAAGAGCTGGACGGTATGGGCGTGGCCCATGAAACAGGAGGGCACACCGAAAAACTGCTCGACAGTCAGATGATAGTGATCAGCCCCGGGGTCCGGGCCGATATTCCAATTTTACAGAGGGCCGCCAGGATGGGCATCGAAGTGATAGGTGAAATCGAGCTGGCTTATCGGGCCATCGAATCCCGGATCATCGCAGTCACCGGCACCAATGGCAAATCCACCACCGTCTCCATGATCGGCAGTATCCTGAAAAATGCTGGAAAGGATGTGCATATCGGCGGAAACCTGGCCCCGGGAAGGCCCCTGTGCCAGCTGGCCGGCGAAACCAGGCCCGACAGCATCATAGTAGCAGAGGTCAGTACTTTTCAGATAGAGACCATAAAGACCTTCAAGCCTTACATCGGGGTGGTGACCAATATCTCCCCGGACCACCTGGACCGGCACCCCGATTTCGAAAGCTATGCCCGGCTCAAAGGGGAGCTGTTGAAAAACCAGGATGAAACCGATCATTCTGTTCTAAATCTGGATGATCTCAATGTTCAGAAATATTGCAGCGGGTACCGGGGAAGCAGGCTGGGCTTTAGCCTGATAGACCCCGTGGAGAAAGGCTCCTGGTGGGACGGCCGAAGCCTCTATTTGGCACAGGATAAAAAAAGCCGCAAAATTTTGGATACAGCGGAACTTAAAATCCCGGGAAAACATAACATCTCCAATGCCCTGGCGGCGATAGCCGCGGCCTCGGTCCTGGACGTTCCTTCGTCCAGCCTGGCGTCAGGGTTGGCCTCCTTCCGGGGAGTGCCGCATCGCCTGGAGGAAGTGGCTACGGTAAAAGGTATTCGTTATATAAACAACTCCATGTGCACCAATAATGATGCCGGGATAAGCTCTTTGCGGGCCTTTGATGTTCCCTTGGTGGTGATAGCCGGCGGCAAGGAGAAAGGGACCGACCTTTCCGGGTTTGTGGCCGAGATCTCTCAGCGGGCCCGGGCGGCGGTGCTGATAGGCGAGGCCCGGGAGAGGCTGAAAGCCGAGCTGGATTCTTTGGGCTTTAGCCGGGTTGTTTTGGCCGGCAACATGTCCGATGCCGTCAAGCTGGCATCCCAACAGGCTAACGCCGGCGATGCGGTGATACTGGCGCCGGGCTGCGCCAGCTTCGATATGTTCCGGGATTTTGAGGACCGGGGGGAGCAGTTCAAACAGGCGGTTCATAATTTAGGGGGCGGATGAACAGCAGGGGCGGAGAAATAGATCACTACCTATTGGTGGCGGTGCTGGTGCTGACCGGGTTCGGGCTGATCATGAGCTTCAGCGCCGGGGGCTTCATGTCCGGCAGTTCGGCCAAATTCTCCAATGACAGCCTGTTCTTTTTCAAGCGGGAGCTGATAAGGGTGGCTTTGGCTCTGGTGTTTTTCCTGGTGGCTCTCAATATCAATTACCGGAAATTAAGAAGCCTGATAGTGCCATTCTTCGGGGCGATGCTGGGGGTGATGCTTCTGACCCTGGTTCTGGCCCAGGCGGTCAGGGGATCCCGCAGCTGGATAATGGGGATACAGCCGGTGGAGATTGCCAGGATCGCCCTGGTGTTGTTTCTGGCTGATTTCATAGACAAAAAGGGCGATGATTTTAAAAAAATAAAGATCGGATATCTCCCGGGAGTGGCGGCGGTGGTAATGCTGGCGGTCGTCATCGCCCTGCAACCCGATTTCGGGAGCGCCATGGCGCTGTCGCTCCTGGGCTATACCATGCTGTTCCTGGGGGGGGCCAACCTGCTGGCCTGGGTGGGCGGGCTGGGCCTGGCCTCGGTGGGATTTGTGGCCGCGGCCCTGACCAAACAGCATGTGCTGGGCCGGCTGACCGGATTCTGGTGGGGGCTGACCAGGCCCGAGGAATTATCGACTTTGATCCAGTCCTCCTCGGGGCATGTCAAAAACACCTTGGTGCAGACCCATCAGTCCCTCCTGGGGATCGGTTCCGGCGGGTTTTTTGGGGTGGGGCTGGGGCAGAGCCGGCAGAAGTTCCTGTTCGTCAGCGAGGCCCATACCGATTTCATCTTCTCCATCATCGGGGAGGAGGGCGGGCTTCTGTTTGCCGGGATAATCCTGCTGGTCTTTCTGGTCATCCTGTGGCGGGGGATCAAGCTCTCTCTGCAGTTAAGCGACCGGTTCGAGTCCCTGACGGTGCTGGGGTTAAGCTGCGGAATATTCATCTATGCTGTCATCAACATCAGCGTGGCGCTGGGGATCTTTCCCATCACCGGCCTGCCCCTGCCTTTTTTAAGCTACGGGGGATCGGCCCTGCTGGCCAATGCGGTGTCGGTGGGCCTGATATTGAACATCTCAAAGCACCGGGGGGAAAAATCCGGACAAACTTTTATCAGGAAGAACAATGGAGTTAGTGATAGCCGGTGGAGGGACGGGAGGTCATCTCTATCCTGGTCTGGCCGTAGCCGCCGCCGTTAGAAAGGTCGATCCCGAGGCCAAGGTCACATTCTACGGCACCAGGCGGGGGATAGAGTCGCGGGTGGTGCCGGGAACCGGCTATCAGATCAAATATATTTCAGCCAAAGGTTTTTTAAGAAAAAGCAAAACAGAGAAAATATTCTCCCCTCTCTGGATGGCAGCTGGCGTCCTTCAATCGCTCTTTTATATGACCAGGAACCGCCCGGATGTGGTTCTGGGCACAGGAGGATATGTCTCGGCTCCTCCGGTGATGGCAGCCTGGATATTAAGAATACCAATTTCCCTGCTGGCTTTGGATGTGTTGCCCAGCCAGGCGGTAAGGTTTCTGGCCCGGTTCGCCGAAGAGATATACGGCGGATTCCCGGACTGCTCAAGTCACCTTGATAAAAGTTCCCGGGTGATATTCACCGGAAACCCCATCCGACCGGAGATCGGCAACATCCCTCGGGAAAAGGGGATCGAGCGATTCGACTTGGACGGGAATAAAAAGACCATCCTGATCTTCGGTGGAAGCCAGGGAGCCCACAGCATCAATGTTTCGATGCTGG
This sequence comes from Candidatus Edwardsbacteria bacterium RifOxyA12_full_54_48, assembly GCA_001777915.1. Taxonomy (NCBI): domain Bacteria; phylum Candidatus Edwardsiibacteriota; species Candidatus Edwardsbacteria bacterium RifOxyA12_full_54_48. The sequence continues at coordinate 89,135 of MFFN01000001.1, forward strand.
AAGCATTGAAGAGGCTCGATCAAAACGGAAAGCTGAAAGACCTCCAAGTGATATTCCAGACCGGGGAAAATGACCAGGGGCAGGTCTCAGAGAAGGTCAGACAATATCCGGCAGGGATAAAGGTCCTGGCTTATATCGACCAAATGCCCTACGCCCTGGCGACCGCCGACCTGGTGATCAGCCGCTCCGGGGCCGGGGTCTCGGAGACGCTGGCCTGCGGTCTGCCCTCGATACTGGTGCCTCTTCCCTACGCCGCCAGCAATCACCAGGAATACAATGCCCGAAGCCTGGAACAGGCCGGGGCGGCGATGATGATACTGGACAAGGATGTGAACGGGAAAATACTGGCGGACAGCATCACCGGGATCTTGTTCAACCGGGAAAGATATAACATGATGACCATCGCTTCCAGGTCCCTGGCCCGGCCGGGGGCGGCTGACAAAATCGCAGATAATATAATAAGAATGGCGGGAAAGTAATGTTCGGAAAGATCAAAAAGATCCATTTCGTGGGCATCGGAGGGATCGGCATGAGCGGGATCGCCGAGGTGCTTCTCAACCTGGGTTACACAATCTCGGGCTCCGACCTTAAATTTTCCGAGGTGACCGAGCATCTGCAAAAGCTGGGAGCGGTGATCATCGAGGGACACCGGGCCGAGAATGTGGGCCGGGCCGAAGTGGTGGTCACCTCATCGGCGGTTCACGATGATAACCCCGAGGTCCGGGCCGCCCGGGAGAAAAAGATCCCGGTGATCCGCCGGGCCGAGATGCTGGCCGAGCTGATGCGCCTCAAGATCGGCATCGGAATAGCCGGGACCCACGGCAAGACCTCCACCACCTCCATGATCGGCCAGGTGCTGACCCAGGCCGGCCTGGACCCCACCCTGGTGATCGGCGGGAAGGTACGCTACCTGGGCAGTAACGCCAAGCTGGGCACCGGAGAATATCTGGTGGCCGAGGCCGACGAATTCGACAGATCATTTTTAAAGCTGGCCCCGGTGATAGCGGTCATCACCACCATTGAGGCCGAGCACCTGGACTGCTACAAGGACCTGGACGAGATCAAGAGCGCCTTTGTGGAATTTGCCAACAAGGTGCCGTTCTACGGCGCCATCATCGCCTGCCTGGACGAGCGGGGGGTGCAGGCCATCATGCCGCGGCTGGAGAAAAGGTGCATCACCTACGGCCTGTCATCGCAGGCCGACCTGCAGGCCAGGGACTTGCAGTTCGACGGGATGAAAACCAGCTTCGAGGTGCATAACGGCCGAGGGCTCATGGGCACCATCAAACTGAATCTGCCCGGAGTGCACAATGTCAAGAACTCTCTGGCGGCCATCGGGGTGGGACTGGACATGGAGATACCATTCAAGGTCATCGCCCAGGCCCTGTCGGAATTCAACGGTGTCTACCGCCGGTTCGAGATCAAGGGCGAAAGGAACGGGGTGTTGGTTATCGATGATTACGGCCATCATCCCACCGAGATCGAGGCCACCCTCAAGGCGGCCAAGGACGGCTTTTCCCGCCGGGTGGTGGCGGTCTTCCAGCCGCACCTGTTCAGCCGGACCAGGGACTTCCATACCGAGTTCGGCGGGGCCTTCTTCCAGGCCGACGTGCTCCTGGTCACCGACGTTTATCCGGCCCGGGAGGAACCGATCCCGGGGGTAAGCGGCGAACTGATCGCCAAAGCCGCCAGGGAGAAGGGTCACCGCAATGTTCACTATGTGGCCGATAAAAAAGATATCCCGGGCCAGCTGGAGAAATTGGTAAGACCCGACGACATCGTGATCACCCTGGGGGCCGGGGATATATATAAATACGGGGAAGAATTCCTTAATAAATGAAGATCTCATCGGATATATTAAAACAGCTGGCCGCCAGGACCAAAGGGCAGTGCCGTTTCAGAGAGCCGATGTCCCGCCACACCTCTTTCAGGATAGGCGGCCCGGCTGATCTTCTGGTGGTCCCGGCCGATGAGGCCGACCTGCAGAATCTGCTGGCCGGGATATATAGGTCAGGGGTGCCATGCCTGGTCCTGGGAAACGGCACCAATCTGCTGGTGCTGGACGGCGGCATCCGGGGGGTGGTGATAAAGATGACCGCCGGTTTCCGGCAGGCGGAAAGAAAGGAAAACACCCTTAAGGTCGGCGCCGGATACGCCCTTCCCCGGCTGGTGGAAGGATCGGCCGAAATGAGCCTGGCCGGGCTGGAGTGGGGAGTGGGCATCCCCGGTTCGGTGGGCGGGGCGCTGGTGATGAATGCCGGGGCCTACGGCGGCCAGATGTCGGATATAGTCAAAAAGGTCTGGGGATACACCCGATCCGGCGACCGATTGACCCTGCGGGCCGGCCAGATAAATTTCGGCTACCGCCATTCCGAATACCCAGAGGGCTACGTGATCACCGGGACCGAGCTGGAAATGCTGGAGGGGCGAAAAAACAGGATAAAATCCGCCATGGAACAGTGGATGAAGAAAAGACAGCGGAACCAGCCATTGAGTTTGCCCTCGGCCGGCTGCATCTTCAAAAACCCAGTGAATGATTCAGCCCGCCGGCTGATTGGAGTGGCCGGCCTAAGGGGGAAAAAGATCGGCGGGGCCAAGGTCTCCAGCAAGCATGCCAACTTTATCGTTAACCATGGCGGGGCCAGAGCGGCCGATGTATTGAAGCTGATCGAGATAATAAAGGAAAGAACCTATAAAACTATCGGCATAGAACTGACTCCCGAAGTAAAGACCGTCGGGGAACCATGACCGCATATTTCGACCGGAAGAGCGCCGGGCGGCTGCGTAAAAAACACCGGCAAAAAGGGAAGCTGAAGGCCATATTGGGTTTGATCATTTTATCGGCAACGCTGGCGGCCGGAATCTATGGTTATAGGCAGGGGCTTGAAAAAGGGATCTTTAACATCAAACAGGTCAATATCAGCGGGAACCGGATGGCCGATACCGCCGGGATCAGGGAAATAGCCGGAGAGCTGAGAGGCCGGGTCCTCTGGAGAGCAGAATACCGGAAGACCGCGGCCCGGATCTGCCAAAAATATCCGGCGGTAAAAAGGTCCAAATTCACGGTGTGGCCCTGGGGGATAGCGGACCTTCACATCACCGAGCGGAAGCCCCTGGCCGAACTGCAGCACGATGGCCAGCTGATGGTGGACAGCGAAGGCACGGTCTTCAGAACGTCCCAGGTCTTCGCCGACAGCTGCAAAGCAAAGCTTCCCCGACTGAGGACCAATGGTGCCAGCGCCGATGGCGTCTGGCGGGCCCTGAGGCTGATGGAGTCGGCCCCCTGGGTGGAGAACCAGTGGCTGTTCGACCCGACCGATGAGAACGATATAAAACTGTGGCTACCGGGCGGGGTAGCGGTGCACTTCGGCAACGGCCACTTCAAAAAGGAATGGCAGAAGCTGGGAGAGGTGCTGGAAAACCTGAAGAAGGAAAATCTCACCGCCACCGAGATAGACCTGCGTTTCAACGGACAGGCCATCATCAAAGGACAGGCGCTGGTCCAGGGAACGGGGGACAAAGCCGGAAGCAATTAAGTATTTTTATAATAAATCGTCAAGATCATCATAAAGGAGGCCGGAAATGGCTAATACGATCGTGGGCTTGGATCTGGGCACCACCAAGATCGCCTGCATAATCGCCGAGGTCGACCGGGATCAGCTTAAAATAGTGGGGGTCGGCACCTGCTCTTCGGAGGAGGGTCTGCGAAGGGGGGTGGTGGTCAACCTGGAGAAGACCGCTCGGTCCATAGAGAAGGCGGTCTCCGAGGCCGAGCTGATGGCCGGGGTCAAGATAAACTCGGTCTATGCCGGCATCGCCGGGGATCATATCCGCTCCATCAATTCGCGGGGGGTGATCGCCGTCTCCCGGGGGGGCAACGAGATCTCCCAGGCCGACGTGGACCGGGTGATAGACGCCGCCCAGGCGGTGGCCATTCCCATGGACCGGGAGATCCTCCATGTGATCCCCCAGGGCTTCATCGTCGACGATCAGAAGGGCATCAAGGACCCCATCGGGATGGCCGGGGTGCGGCTGGAGGTGGAGGTCCATATAGTCACCGGGGCGGTGGCCTCGGCCGAGAACATCTACAAGAGCATCAAGCGGGCGGGGCTCAAGGTGGACGACCTGGTGCTGCAGCCTCTGGCCTCCAGCTATGCGGTGCTGACCCCGGACGAGAAATCTTTGGGGGTGGCGCTGCTGGACATCGGGGGCGGGACCACCGACATCGCCATGTTCTTCGAGGATTCCATCCGCCACACGGCGGTGATAGGACTGGGCGGCAACAACCTGACCAGCGACATCGCCATCGGCCTCCGGACCCCCACCGAACAGGCCGAGAGCATCAAGAAGAAATACGGCTGCGCCACCCTGTCCCAGGTAAAGGAGGACGAGATGATCGGGGTGTTCGGGGTGGCCGGGCGCGAGGAGCGGGAGGTGTCCCGCCAGGTGCTGGCCCAGATAATCGAGCCCCGGATGGAGGAGATCTTCAGCCTGGCCAGCCGGGAGATCAAGCGCTCCGACTACGGCGAGATGCTGGGGGCCGGGGTGGTCCTCACCGGAGGGGCCGCCAAGCTGCCCGGAGCGGCCTCCCTGGCGGAGCAGGTGTTCAACCAGCCGGCCCGGGTGGGCGAGCCGCGCGGCATCAGCGGAGTGGTGGACCTGATCAAGGACCCGATGTACGCCACCGGGGTGGGGCTGGTGCTGTACGGCTACGAGCGGAGGTTCAAGGGCGACTCCATAGACGAGAGCAACCCCTTTGAATCGATCCTGGGCAAGATGAAGGGCTGGTTCGGCGATCTTTTCAACGGGTAATAATAATATCACATACAATCCGTCATCAGGGAAAACGAAAATCAGGAGGTCCGATCATGGCCGAACAGATAAAACTTTTGGAACAGCAGATCGCCGAAGCGATCGCCGAGCCGTTGTACGGCATCATTCAGAACGAACCCAAGAAAATAAATAAAGGAGAAGAGAGTATGCTGGAATTCGAAGAGGATGTTATCAGCGAACGCTGCAACATCAAGGTGGTGGGAGTGGGCGGCGGCGGCGGCAACGCCGTCAACCGGATGGTGGAGGCCGGCCTGAACGGGGTGGAGTTCATCGCCGTCAATACCGACCTGCAGGTGCTTAGAAAATCCCTGGCCAACCAGAAGCTTCAGATCGGGCACAAGCTGACCAGGGGCCTGGGCTCGGGGGGCAATCCCGAGATCGGGCGCCGGGCCTTCGAGGAGGACAAGGCCCGGGTGGCCGAGATGATCTCGGGCAGCGACATGCTGTTCATCACCGCCGGAATGGGCGGCGGCACCGGGACCGGGGCCGCCCCGATGGTGGCCGACCTGGCCCGGGAGATGAACATCCTGACCGTGGCGGTGGTCACCAAGCCCTTCGAGTGGGAGGGCCGCAAGAGGATCCTGCAGTCCGAGGAGGGCATCCGGGACCTGAAAGAGCGGGTGGACACCCTGATCGTCATTCCCAACCAGCGGGTGCTTTCGGTGGTGGGCAAGCAGACCAAGCTGACCGAGTCTTTCCGGATCATAGACGACGTGCTGCTCAAGGCCACCCGGGGCATCTCCGACCTGATCACCGTTCCCGGCCTGGTCAACGTGGACTTCGCCGACGTCCGCTCGGTGATGCTGGAGCGGGGCGATGCCCTGATGGGCGTGGGCATCGGCATCGGCGAGAACCGCTCCATCACCGCGGCCGAGGAGGCCATCGCCAATACCCTGTTGGAGGGAATTTCCATCAAGGGGGCCAAGGCCATCCTGCTGAACATCTCGGCCTCCGATGAGCTGACCCTGACCGAGGTCAACGAGGTGGCGTCGGTGATACGCAGTGCGGCCGGCGAGGAGGCCAACCTGATATTCGGAACGGTGATAGATCCCGAGGCCGGTGACAATATGAGTGTGACCGTGATCGCCACCGGCCTGGGCGGCGGCGCACCCAAGGTGGAGAAGGATATCCCCGACAACAACCGGATAGACTTTCCCCAGTCATTCCGCAAGGAGAATCTGGCTCAGGGGACCTTTCAGCGCAAGGACCAGCGCTCCAACATCCAGACCATTGTCACCAAAGGCCAGGTCAGCGCGGTGAAACAGGACGACCTGGAGATTCCCACCTACATGCGCCGGTTGATGGATTAAGATAGACATCCGTTATTGGTTAACAGGTAATTGGAAAAGCGAAGATCGTCCGCCCTCTCTTCGGCGGATGGTCACGGACGCTTTGATCTCTCCTTTATTTGACCTCATCCCCTTCCCAAATCGGGAAGGGGATTTTTATTGAACGACCCCACCCCTCCCCGAAACGGAAAGGGATTTGTCATTCCTGTGCAGACAGGAATCCAGGCTTTTATCATTGCCCGATTTATTGGGGCGAACGGACAATCACCCGAACTCGCAGGTATGTCCAGAAACGCTCCTGGCGGGGCGACCACCCTCCTCCCTTTAAAAATATTTCAAAAAATAGTCACCTGGGTCATTGACAAATTTTAACAAATTGTATTAGTATAATCCAAAGGCAATGTCTATATCATAAAACTGAATTTGCAGGGCCATGATGCATCGGGTCCCTGCGGGCACAAAAGCATAGAAACCAAGATTGTTATGTCCGTAAACAATCCCAAACACAAACGCCGATCCATCCGTCTGCCGGGATACAATTATTCCGGGAAGGGGCGTACTACATAACCATTTGCGCCCAAGACCGGAAATGTATATTCGGCGAAATCACCGATGGGCTGATGGTATTAAACCCATTCGGAGAAATTGCCCGCAACGAATGGATTAAAACCGGCAAATTACGGCCCTATGTGATTCCGGATGTATTTGTGATTATGCCGAATCATATTCATGGGATATTGATAATAAACGATGATGACCATTGTAGGGGCACGATGCATCGTGCCCCTACGGGTACAACCGAACATTTTGGTAAACCCGTCGCCGGATCATTGCCGACCATCATCCGTTGTTACACCGCGGCGGTGATCCGTCATATAAATAAATTGCGTAATACCCCGGGCCATAAAATATGGCAACGAAATTATTACGAACACGTCATCCGAAACGATAAATCATACGATAAAATCAGACAATATATAATTGAGAACCCTTTATATTGGGCGCAGGACGACGAAAATCCCAGCCGGGCGATCACAAAATAAGCGCCTTTCCTAACAGATCATGAAAACCATAATAGTCATAACACTAATAATTCTTTTTTCCCCCATCCTAGCCGTTGCCTCCTTTGAAGAAATACAGACCGATGCCCGGCTCTACGGCCTGGCCGGGGCCGGGGTGGCGCTATCCGACAGGACCGGCAGCGACCTGCATAATCCGGCACTCCCGGCCCTGGCCCTGGACCTTTCGGCCTCCAGCGGCAGTTCGATCCCGTTCGGGCTGGCGGACCTGGCGGCCTTCTCCGGCGCCTACGCCAGGCGAAAGGATAAAATGGGGATGGGCGCAGTGCTGGCGACTATGGGCGGCCGTCTTTACCGGGAAAATATTTTAAAAGGGGCCATCTCATACCGCCTGACAGAAAAGGCGGCGGTGGGGGCTTCCCTTAATTGCTATCAGTTGAACATCGAAAGGTACGGTTCGGCGGCCGGAATGGGGCTGGACCTGGGACTGCTGGGTAAGCCAGCGGAATGGCTGGCGCTGGGAATGGTGGCTGCCAATGTGAACCGGCCGACCATCGGCCAAAAACGGGAGGAGCTTTCGCAAAGCCTATCGCTGGGCGCGGCGTTGGAGCCCCTAGATGAAATTACGCTTTTGGTTGCGCTTGATGGCCAGCGGGGCTGGCCCTGCCAGATCCGCATCGGGCAGGAATATCGCTATGGCAACCTTTTGGCCCTCAGGGCCGGGTTTTGCGATCGGCCCAATGCGGCCAGCCTGGGCTGCGGGGTGAGCCATAAAAATTTAAGGCTGGATTATGCCGTCAGGACCCACACCGATCTGGGGCTGTCCCACTGCCTCAGCCTGAACTATATCACCCAGAGGATGTTTGCCGAGCCTGAGGAGGTCAGGGTAAAGAAGGCCTCAACCGTAAATATCGTCGAAAAGATAGACCCCAACAGCGCATCATTTGATGAGCTCTGTCTTTTGCCCGGCATCGGGCCCCAATCAGCTGCGGACATCATGGCTTTTCGCGACAGCATCGGGCCGTTCAAATACCTCGATGATCTGGCCGAGGTCAAGGGGATCGGCCGGTCATTGCTGGAGAGGATGGCCCCGTATATGACCCTGGAATACAAACCCGATATTCCGCCAGTTATCAATATCAATCAGGCCTCGGCCCAGGAATTGGCAACCCTGCCGACCATCGGGCCCAAGACCGCCGGGGACATTGCCGCCTACCGCCAGGAGAACGGGCCCTTCCGGAGCCCGGAGGATATAATGAACGTCAAGGGCATCGGGCGGAGGACCTACGAGGAGATAAAGAATCTTATCACTATCGGGCCATGAACAAACTTCTGAAGGGCCTGCTGCTGCTGGCAATCCCCCTAAATGGCGGGGCCCAGGAGATGCCCGACATCGAGGACGAGCAGGCCTCGCAGGACCTTGCCGAGCAGATGATCTATCTGCAGGAGCACCCGGTAAATCTCAACCATGCCGACCTTGACCAGCTGATGACCCTTCCGGCGATCACTCCCTACCAGGCCCTCCGGCTGAACCGATATTTAATAAGCCATCCCAAATTGAGCGACCCCTTCCTTCTAGTCAGGGATTCCATTTTGGACCTGCCAGCCGTGGAATCTTTGCTGCCTTATATCTGCCTTGATTCCTATCTCCCCGCCCAAAGCGTCAAATTAAAGCTTTCCACCAGACTGCAGAGAAAGTGGCCGGATGCGGAGGGAATTGCCGACGGCAGTTTTAATGGTTCGCCGCTGGAGAGCCGCACCCGGATGTGGTTCCGTCCGGATGAAAATTGGGAGGTATTCGGGCAATGCCAGCATGACGTGGGCGAGCCGGCCTGGAACGACTATTATTCCGGCAATCTATGGTGGTCGGATCACGAAGGAACCAAGCAGGTGATAATCGGGGATTATCAAATGAAGATCGGGGAGGGGCTGGTGTTCGGCGGCAGCTCGCCCCGCATATTCTCCAGCTACTGGTCCGGCTCGGCCCGGCTTGACGCGGCAGCGGTTCGCCAGTATTTTTCCTCCCACGAAAACAGGGGTTTAAGGGGACTATGCTTAAAATACCTATTAGTTGACAACTTTAACTTTATCTGTTTTGCCTCCCGGCGTCAGATGGATGCCAAAATAGATTCGTTGGGCCGCATAACCAGCATCTATGATGACGGCTATCATCGCAGCGATGCGGAGCTGGAGAGGAAAAACAACTCTACCGAGACCATCTTTGGCGGACGGGTGGGCTTTAGCGCCGGCCGCTCTTGCGATATTGGGATAATCGGATATAACCGGTCCTTCGATAAAACGACGGCCGAAGGATTATATAATGCCTTTTTGATCAGCCTGGATGCCAGAACAGTATTGGATAAAAATTGGGCCTCGCTTGAACTGGTCAAGGGCCGGGGGCCGCTCGGCGGGTACAGCGGGGAGATAGGTTTTATGGTGCGGGACTATGCCGGCCGAATCAATTTTTACGGATATTCCCCGAAATTCAAGCCTCCCCGCTTTAATTCGGACAACTATTACGGCGGCGATGATGAAAAAGGGGTCACCATCGCCGGGTCGTACCGGGCTCCATTGGGCTATGATATTTCGGCCATATATAACCAATTCCATCCCTGGCAGCCGTTTTCCATTTCATCCCAGAGTTACAGGGGTTTTCGTTATGAAGCCAGGCTGGGCAAAAAAATATTCCAAGGGCTTCTGGCCGATCTTCGGATCAGATCTCTGCAAAAAGAATATTTTGACGATGGACAATCCGGGGCCCCAATATATCATACCTCGAACCTTACCTTCAAGACCGGCCTGCAGTGGCAATTGGGAAAGAAGTTCAGCGCCACCGGCAGGCATCAAGCATCCTTTTTCGGGGATTCCCGGGATGATGACAGAAAGCGCGGGGAACTACTGTCCCTGGCCTTAAAAGCCCAACTGCCAAGAGACATCACCATCCAAGGCCAGACGGTATTTTACTACGCACCCAGTTACGATGCCAGGCTTTACCTGGCGGAGCCGGAGCTAAGGTCCGGGGGGAGCTTTCACGGCTACTGGGGCCTGGGGCGGCGGGATGCATTATTTTTGAGATATGCTTTGGGCCGCTCCGGGGCCGGTTATCTGAAAATAGCCAGGCAAGTAAGGGATTACCAGGGCCAGATCGCAAAAAACACCGAGCTGGGAATCGAGCTGGAATTTTTGTTAAAATAGATCCGATTTTATGTTATAATAGCGCACTTAGATAAAGACCGAAAGGGACTGGTTTATGTCGGAGGACAGGGAACAAATAAAAAGCAAAGAGCATGAGCTGAGGGAGGCGGAGGCAAGGCTGGGCCCGGACAATCCTGAATTGCTTCCCCGGCTAAAAGAACTGGCTGAGATCTATATCCACTGGGGAAGATTTTCTTTGGCCGAAAGCCTGTACCGCAAAGCCGTGAAAATAACCATCAGGGAATCAGGCCCGGAGAGCCTGGAGGTCGCTTCTTACTTTAACCGCCTGGCCGTTTTGTACAGCATTCAGGGGCGTTATTACGAGGCCCTGCCGTTTTATGAGAAATCCCTCAATCTGAATAAAAAACTGGCACCGTGCGAAGTCTTGGTGCAGGCCAGACTGATGGCCAATATCGGGACGGTATATAAGCTCCTGGGGCGGAACGCCCCGGCCGAGGAAATCTTGCTGAAGGCCCGGGAAATATTCCAAAAGGGATCCGGCGGCAATGATCCAATGCTGGCCGGAATACTGATAAACCTGGCCGGGCTGTATCGCGATCTGAACCGCCTGCCGGAGGCCGAGTCCCTGTGCAGTACGGCCATCGAAATGTCATTGAATGCCTACGGACCCGAGCATCCACAAATAGCCTTATGTTACAATAACCTGGCCGAGGTTTATGCCGCCCAGGGAAGGAAGAGCGAGGCCGAAGAGCTTTACCTCCGGGCTATAGAAATGAAGGAAAAGGTACAGGGCCCCGGGCATCCGGAGATCGCAATGTATCTCAACAATCTGGGCGACCTCTACCGATCGCAGCAGAAATTCGTGGAGGCCGAAACCATCTACCACCGGGCTTTGGAGATAGACGAGGGCCATTTGCCCCAGGAAAGCCCGAACCTGGCCACCACCTATAAAAACCTGGCCACCCTTTCTTCGGTCCAGGGATATTATGATAAAGCCGAGGCTTATTATCTCCGGGCCGTCTCCATTTATGAGCGCACCCTGGGGCCGGATCATCCCGAGGTGGCGGAGCCCCTGGTCCGGCTGGCGGAGCTGCAGCACGGGCAGGGCCGAAACAGAGAGGCCGAGGCCCTCTGCCACCGCTCGATGGCCATCTGGCAGAAAGGATACGGACCCAAACACTTCAAGGTGGGGGAGATGCTGAAGATGCTGTCCAGATTGTGCTTTGCCCAGGAAAAGATGTCCGAGGGAGAGACCTTTTTAAAGCAGGCCTTTGAGATAAAAACAAACTAAAGCCATTATATGGAGGTTCCCATGCACCGAGTCTTACTGCCGGCATTGGTCTCTCTGATTATTGTTTTGTCTCCACACAGTAAAGCATATTCACAAACTGCAGCGCCCGATAGCGGTTCTATCCCGCAAACAGAAACAGAGGTTTTACGTCCCGAACCTCCGGCACCCGTTGCTATAATAGCCGACAGCATTGCCGTTATTAAACCTTGCGAACCCTCCCTGCGGTTGGAGGGTTTCAGTATGTATAATTTTGCCGCCGCCTATTTCTACAGCCGCCAGAAAATGACCGGACTTATTTGGTGGGACGAGACCAGTTATGAGTACACCTATACTACAACAATTTTTGCAGCCGGGGCGAGCTGGAATTACCTGATAAATAATGGGCTTACTTTGGGCGGCAATGTGGGATTCATTACTATCGGAACATCCAGATCCCGCGGGCCAGACTCATACTACTATTATTCCGATTATTCCAACAGCTCCACCATGACCCTGATCGGGCCGCGAATTGCCCAGTATTTTGGAAACAAGAACAGCAAAATTATGCCTTTTGTGGCCGGCGAGATGGATATTATTACCAGCTCATCCGAACTCTTTAGTCGTAGCGAGACAATCTTCAGGATTGGCGGCGGTGCGGTCATCAAACTTGTTCCCAACGTGGGAATTTCCCTAGGCCTGGATTATCTTAAGGTTGAAGATCAAGAGAATACGGTGAATATCATGGGCACCATGGGGCTGGTTTGCATGCCCTTCGATCTAAAAAAATAATAATCGGGAGTCATAATGGTGACAACAGTTCTGGCTACGTTGTTCGTTCTGGGGATCATGGTCTTTGTCCATGAGCTGGGCCATTTTTACGTGGCCAAGAAGGTGGGCATCAGGGTCTTGAAATTCTCTTTGGGTTTCGGCCCCAAATTGTTCGGATTTAAAAAAGGCGATACCCAGTATCTGATCTCGGCCCTCCCCCTGGGGGGGTATGTGAAATTGGACGGGGAGGACGCCTTTGAGGAGGGCTATGTCCCCAAGCCGGGCGATTATATGGCCGCCCCCTGGTGGGGCCGGGTGCTGATGGCCCTGGCCGGCCCGATGGCCAACCTGGTTACGGCATTTCTGATCTTCATCATGCTGGGTCTGGTAGGTTTTAACGCCCCGGATTATTCCACCTCGGTCGGCAAGGTGGGATCGGGAAGCATAGCCCAGCAGCTGGGGGTAACTGAGGGCGACCGGATGGTTTCGATCGACGGGAAGGAAGTTAAAACCTGGCACGGCCTGTGGCAGGAACTGCAGGCCGAGAGAACAGCCGACTCGCTATCTCTCACTCTGGACCGGGCCGGAAAGAGAATAATTCTTAATATCCCCTCATCCCAACGGATGAAATTCCTGGAGAATATCGAGCCGGCGGTGCCGGCTCAGCTGGGCGAGGTCTATCCCAGCCTGCCGGCCTACCAGGCCGGACTCAACGCCGGAGACATCATCCTATCCATTGACGATAAGCCGGTAAAGACCTGGGACGGCATGAGGGAGATCATCAACCAAAATGCCGGGAGGGAGACCAGGCTTCTGGTCGAACGGGGTTCCGATACCCTTAGCGTCCGGATCACCCCGGTGGAGCAGGATTACCCGGGCCAGGGTCCGGTCGGGGTCATTGGGGTCACTGCCCCGGTGTTCGGGAGTTATAAACTTCGTCTGGGCCTTTGGGCCTCGGTCGTCAATGCCACGGTCAGCACCGGAAGCTTGGTGGCCCGCACTTACGGCGTGTTGTACAAGATCGTGGTAAAACCCTCCTCGGCCAAGCAGCTGGGCGGCATCCTGATGATAGGAGAGATGGCCGGCAGCACCGCCAAAAAAGGCTTCAGCGACCTGATGCTTTTGGTGGCGCTTCTTTCCATCAGTTTGATGGTTCTCAATCTACTGCCCCTGCCGGTGCTGGACGGAGGGGTGATATTCTTCAGCCTGCTGGAGGGGGTAAGGAAAAAGACCCTGCCGGTGAAAGTGCAGGTGGTCATCCAGCAGATCGGGATCGCCATCCTGATCATGCTGATGCTGTTCACCATTCTCAACGACGGCATGAAGATATTCAGCCGGCACTCGGCGGCCAAGAAGAACAGCCAACAGATAGAACAGGCCAAATAGCTTTCAAATCTCAACCATCGGAGGGCAACCATGGAGGTCAAGGGCACCTCGGTGCTGGCCACCAAGAATTTCGTCAATCACAAGTTCGGCCTGGAGGCACAAAAAGCATGGCTGGAAAGCCTGCCTGGGGAATCGAGGAAGATATTTGACCAGGCCATACTGGCCAACAACTGGTATCCCTTTCGGACCGGTTTTGTCGAGCCCACCAGGATGATCTGCAATAGCTTCTACGGCGGCAGCGAACTGGGGGCCAGGGAGATCGGCCGTTATAGCGCCGAACAATCACTCAGGGGTATCTACAAGGCCTTTGCCAGGGTGGCCTCGGTCAATTTTATAATGGAGCGGACGGCCAACATCTTCAAGACCTATTACACCCCGGGGAGGATGGAGGTGGCATCCCAGGACCAACAACATCTGGTCTTCCATATTCTGGACATTGACGATTCGGACCTGCTGTTCGAGCACCGGATCTGCGGCTGGATAAACGGAGCTTTGCTGATCTGCAACAACCGGGACCACGAGGTGAAGATAGCCCGGTCGGTGGCCCGGGGCGATACTTTGATTGAGATCCTGGTTGCCCTGTAAAGGGCTGTCCCCAAATAATTTATTGACTTTTAGGCGCCAAGATTGTTATAATTCAAATCCTGTTTACTTTATAAAACAACAAAATTACATATATCGGGAGGGACGTTTTGAAGAATTATACTGCGGACAAGATCCACAACATTGTATTGGCCGGCCACGGCGGTTGCGGAAAGACCACCCTGGCCGAGGCCATGGTCCATGCCGGCAATCCCACCGGGCGCTTGGGGCGGGTGGACGACGGCAACTCCATCTTCGATTTCGACATCGATGAGACCACCCGCAAGATATCCATCTTCTCATCCCTGGCGGCCTGCGAACACCAGGACCACAAGCTTAATGTGATAGACACCCCGGGCTACGCCGATTTTGCCGGCGAGGTCAAGGCCGGAATGCGGGTGGCCGACTGCGTGATCATAGTGGCCCAGGGGGTGTCCGGGATAGAGGTGGGCACCGACAAGTGCTGGAAGTATTCAGACGAGCTGAAGCTTCCCCGGGCCATCTTTCTGACCCGTTTGCTGAAGGAGCATTCCGATTTTTATAAATCGCTGGACCAGGCCCGCGACAAGTTCGGCCACCAGGCGGTGCCCCTGACCCTGCCCATCGGCGACCAGCTGAACCTGAAGGGAGTGGTCGATCTCACGGTGATGAAGGCCTTTCTCGAGAGCGAGGGAAAATCCACCATCGGCGAGATCCCGGCCGAGATGGCCGGCAAAGCCAAGGAATACCGGGACAAACTGGTGGAGGCGGTGGCCGAATCCGACGACAGCCTGATGGAGAAATTTTTGAACGGCGATAGCCTGACCGATCAGGAAATATCCGATGGTTTGAAAACAGCCATCAGAAAAGGAAGCCTGGTACCGGTGTTCGCCGGAGACGGTTATTTCCAGGTGGGGGTCAACGCCATGTTGAATTCCATCGTAGCCTTCTTCCCGACCGCGGCCGATACCCAGGAAGTGGTTGCCCAAAAAGCCGGCAGCGACGAGGAGATAATCGTCAAGTGCGATCCCAGCGGGCCGCCGGTGCTGTTCATGTTCAAAACCTTCATCGAACCCCATGCCGGAAATCTGAACTATTTCCGGATGTATTCCGGCTCGCTGGAGCCGGGGATAGAGCTTTATAATGCCTCCCTCAGCAAGGCGGAAAAATTCGGGCAGTTCTATTTTCCCAATGGCAAGGACCGCATCGATGCCGCCAAAATCAGCTGCGGCGATATCGGCATCGCGGTAAAGCTGAAGGAATCCGGCACCGGGGACACCATCAGCACCAAGAATCATCAGATCATCCTTCCCAAGACCATCCTGCCCAAGCCGTCGATATCGGTGGCGGTGGAGGCCAAATCCAAGGATGACGAAGGCAAGATATCGGTCGGGCTGTCCCGACTTAACGAAGAGGACCCCACCTTCACCTACGGCTTCGTGCCCGAGATCCGGCAGACCCTGATCAACGGCCTGGGCGAGCTGCATCTGGACATCATGGTGGGGCGGCTGAAGCGGAAATTCGGGGTGGAGGTCACCATCATCAAGCCCCGGATACCCTACCGCGAGACCATCTCCAAGAAGGTGGAGATCCAGGGCAAGCACAAGAAACAATCGGGGGGACACGGACAGTACGGCGACGTCTGGCTGCGCCTGGAGCCGCTGCCCCGGGGCGGGGGCTTCGAGTTCGTGGATGAGGTGGTGGGCGGGGTGGTGCCCGGCAACTTCATCCCCTCGGTGGAGAAGGGGGTCAAGGCGGCCATGCTGGAAGGGGCGGTGGCGGGCTACCACATCGTAGATCTTAGGGCGGTTATATATTTCGGCTCCTATCACCCGGTGGACTCCTCCGGCACCAGCTTCGAGATCGCCGGTTCCATGGCCCTCAAGAAGGGCGTGCTGGAAGCCTCGCCGGTCCTGCTGGAGCCCATCATGAAACTGGAGGTGGCCATTCCCGAGGAATTCGCCGGCCAGGTGATGGGCGACCTCAACTCCCGCCGGGGCCGCATCAGCGGCATGGACTCGGCCAAGGGCCTGCAGGTGATCAAGGCCACCGTGCCCCAGGGCGAGATGTACAAGTATTCCACCTCCCTGCGCTCCATGACCCAGGGCCGGGGCAGCTTCGAGATGGAGTTCTCTCATTACGATCCGGTGCCCTTCGAGGCCACCCAGAAGATCATCGAAGAGGCCAAGAAGGAAAAGGAAGAGAAGCAGAAATAATTCCATACAACCAAAAAACGGGGCGATAAGATCGCCTCGTTTTTTCTTGAAAGACCGGCTTTTTTGCAGTAATATTCAGTAGACTAGATAATAGAGTTAAAACACTTCTGGCAGTTTTAATGAGGTGTTAATGAAAAGTAAAATCGCCATAGTTGCTTCAGAAATGATAGAACGCTCTATTTTTGCAATAAGAGGGCATAAAGTGATGTTGGATGCCGACCTGGCCAAACTTTACAACGTGTCAACAAAGGCATTGAACCAGGCGGTTAAGCGCAATATACGGCGGTTCCCGTCTGATTTCATGTTCCAATTGGACTTAGAAGAAAAGGTGGAACTGGTCACAATTTGTGACCACCTAAAGCATTTAAAATATTCGTCGAAATTGCCGCATGCCTTTACCGAGCAGGGCGTAGCCATGCTTTCCGGCGTACTTAATAGCGAGAGAGCTATAAACGTAAATATCGAGATCATGAGAGCTTTTGTAAAAATGCGAAAAATGTTGATTTCTCACGAAGAGCTTGCCAGGAAAGTTATTAATATGGAAAAGCTGTATGATGGAAATTTCAAAATTATATTTAATGCCATTAAACAGTTGATAGAGTCACCGACCATAAAAAGAAACCCCATCGGATTCAGACCAGACAAAAAATAATCAAACATGGACAGGCAAATGACCAAACCAAAAATAGCCATCATCTTCACCGGCGGGACCATCTCCATGAAGTCCAGCAAAAAGAGCGGGGGCGCGGTTCCGGCCTTCAAGGGGCGGGACATCCTCAAGCTCCTGCCGGTGATCAACAAGAATTTCAAGATAGAGGTGCATGATTTCGGGCAATACCCGGGGCCGCATATCACGCCGGAGATGATGCTGGAGATCTCCCTGATCGCCAGAAAATACCTGGCCCGGTCCGACATCATGGGCCTGATCGTCACCCACGGCACCGACACCCTGGAGGAGACCGCCTACTTTCTTGATCTGACCATACACTCGCCCAAGCCGGTGGTGGTGGTGGGGGCCATGAAGGACTGCACCGAGCTGGGCTGGGACGGCCCGGCCAACCTGATGGGCGCCGCCCGGACGGCGGTCTCGCCGGATGCCCGAAACAAGGGGGTCCTGGTCTTTCTGAACAACACCATCAATTCGGCCGGGGAGGTGACCAAGACCAGCACCGATTCCTTCGAGACCTTCCGCAGTCCCGACCTGGGCCCGCTGGGCTGGGTGGACCAGGACCGGGTGCTGTTCTACCGCCAGCCTATGTACCGCGAGCATTACCCGGTCAGGGGAATAGAGCCCCGGGTGGACCTTTTTAAAATGGCGGTGGGGATGGATTCCCGTCTCATTGAATATGCCGTAGATTCCGGGGCCAAGGGACTAGTGGTGGAGGGCATGGGGCGGGGAAATATTCCGCCGGATGTAGTGCCCGGGATAGAGTACGCCATTGCCAAGAAGATCCCGGTCGTCCTCTGTTCCCGCTGCATCGGGGGCAGGGTGCTGGGGACCTATGCCTATCCCGGCGGCGGGGCTCAGCTGATCAAAAAAGGGATCATCCTGGGCGGACACCTGCCGGGACAGAAGGCCCGGATCAAGCTGATGATACTGCTGGGTCGGAGAATGGACCCCATGCAGATCAAGGAGTTTTTCGAACGGTTTGAATATCCCTGTGAAAGATAGATCAAAAAAAAAGAACGCCTCAGATATCCTTTCGATATTATTCCAATTATATTATAACCGGGGCGAGGTGTTGGACAAGACCATCGGTTTCCAGCAGTCTTTGGACAATTACCGGACCATGAAAAGGCTGGCAAAGGCCTTGGGGGATCGCAACCAACTTCTGCGTGCCTGGGTAGAGGTGGGGTATCGGCTGACAATGCTGGGAAAACTGATGGAGGCTCTGGCCGAACACAGTGCCGTGTCCCAGGACCTATCAGAAGATGATCCTTTTGAAGTCAGCTGCCGCAACGACCATTGCCAGGCAATAGTTCTCCGCCAGCTGGGCCGCTATGAGGAAGCTTTGGCGGTCCAGGAACGGTTAAGCAAAATCCCAGACATTAGCGAAGAATCACGTTTCAACTGGCTGAACAGCCTGGGTCATACGTTTTGGCGGATGGGCCGCTATCAGGATGCGGTGGGCTGTTTTCAACAGGTTTTGGAGTGGACATCGAACGGTTCAAATCCCGTGCTTCAGGCCACAGCTCACAACAACCTGGGACTGGTTTATTCCGATATGGAAAGGCTGGACGAAGCAAGGGACCATCACCAAAGGTCCCTGCACCTCCGGAGGGAGCTCCATGATCCGGGCGCCATATGCACCTCCTACCTGAATCTGGGAAATGTAATGGTCCAGTCGGATGATATTGATTCCGGACTGGGGCTTTGGGAGAAGGCCCTGGGGATCAGCAAGCGATTGGGCGACAAAGCCACCGAGGCTATGATCGAGAACAACATGGGTGAAGTAAGCTACAAAACAGGGGACTACCCCAAAGCAGCGGATCATTTTCATAAGAGCCTTCTGATGAAGCAATCGCTTAACCTCCGATCCTACCTGGACACAAGTTTGGAAGGCCTGGCAAAGACTTATTACGAGATGAGAAACCAACCGGGATACGCCGAGCAATGCCGCCATTTTGGCCAGCTTCTGCTGGCCCTGGATACGGCCCGGCCCCAAAAACGGGAGAACGTGACCAGCATCCTGGCCGCCTTAGATGCGGCGGGTGACAATAGCCGGGGGGGTAGCAACGGGGCGGCCGGAAATTGAATCTTTGGCGGCTGTTGTGCAGTATGCCCCGGCGGCGGATCAACTGAAAATACTCGCAGTAAAAGATAGAAAAATGAGCCAATATAATAAGATAAGCCCGGACATCCAGCAACGGCTGAAAGAGATCGTCGGAGAAAAGTATCTGATAACCCTGGACGACGACATGGAACCCTATTCCCACGATGAGACCCTGCATCACAAATTCATGCCCGCGGTGGTGGTCAAGCCGGCTGATACCCCCCAGGTCTCGGCTATAATGAAACTGGCCGGTTCCGAAAAGATCCCGCTTACCCCCCGGGGGGCCGGCACCGGGCTGTCCGGGGGCGCCCTGCCGGTGTGCGGTGGTATTCTGCTGTCACTGGAGAGATTTAACAAGATCCTGGAGATTGATGAAGAAAACCTGATGGTGGTCACCCAGCCGGCGGTGATCACCGGTCAGCTGCAGAAGGCGGTCGAGGAGAAGGGGCTGTTCTACCCGCCGGATCCGGCCAGTTTGGATTCCTGTTCCATCGGCGGCAACATTGCCGAGAACGCCGGCGGGGCCAGGGCCTTCAAATACGGGGTCACCCGGCACTATCTTTGCGGATTGGAGGTCGTCTGGCCCAACGGCGATATCTCCCGGTTGGGCGGCAGGATCATCAAGGATGTTTCGGGTTACGACCTGATGCATTTGATATGCGGATCCGAGGGCACCCTGGCCGTGATCACCGAGATCACCCTCCGGCTGCTGCCCAAGCCCAAATTCCAGGCCGACCTTCTGATCCCGTTCTCCTCCATCGAGGATGCGGTGAAGGCCACCAATGCCGTGATCCGGGAGAGGATAATCCCGGCCACCATGGAATTCATGGAGAAGAAGGCCGTCCTGGCGGCCGAGGCCTTTTTGGAAAAGAAGGCGCCCTACCGGGAGGCCGAGGCCCATCTGCTGGTCCAGCTGGACGGAGAAGAGCGCGAAGACCTGCAGAAGCTGTACGAAAGGATCGGCCAGATAGTCTCCGACCATGGCGCGCTGGACGTGCTGGTGGCCGAGGACCGGCCTTCGCAGGATCGGCTGTGGGAGATCCGCCGCTCCCTTTCCGAAGCGCTGACCGCCAAAAGCCCGGTCCGGGAGCGGGAGGACGTGGTGGTACCCAAGTCAAAAATACCACAGCTTTTTAAAGAACTGGAAATTTTGCAGAAGAAATATTCCATGGAGATAGTTTCATTCGGCCATATCGGGGACGGGAACATCCATGTCAACATCCTCAAAGGGGAATTCCAGACCGAAAGATGGCAGGAGGTTCTGCCCGTCCTGCTCGGCGAGCTGTTCGCCAAGGTGGTGGAGCTGGGCGGGACCATCTCCGGGGAGCACGGCATAGGCTATGTAAAGAAAAAATATCTGCCGTTGGCGGTGGACGCCCCGGCCCTGGCAATGATGAAGGCCGTTAAACGGGCCATTGACCCGCAGAATATATTGAATCCCGAAAAAATATTCCTTTAGACTCTTTCCCACGAAATACGCGAAAGGACGCGAAATTTTATAGACGGTAAAAACGGAAAAATATAATATTCAAGGAGATCAATAATATGAATCCGCTGACTTTAGTACTGGTCTTGGCACTGGTTCAATTTGGCGCTGTTAAGGGGAAGGTGACGCAAGTAGATGGAACCACACCTGTTAAAAATCTTCGGGTTGATGCTTACGAAGCATTGACAAAAACATTAATCAATTCCAATAAAACAGACACTTTGGGAATTTATGTCATAGGTAATTTACCAACGGGTAATTACAAGATCCGCACCTGGAACTTGTCGGGGCCATATTGGTCGGAGCCGTATGTGAATATGTACTATAATAACACGTTGTATTGGGATTCCTCTTCTACTGTGGCGGTTAATGACCCTGATACAGTACCAAATATAAATATCTCAGTTCCGGCCGGCGGAAATATCCAGGGACGGGTGTTTCAATCCGACAGCATAACGTCCTATAAGGGGTTCTGTTTGATAGCTGCTTTTTATAAAAGTGTAGGTGAGATCAGTATGGCAGGCTTTGCTGATACTGGGAACGGTATATACCGCATTGGCGGTTTACCGCCAGGATGGTATAAAATAGAATACATGCCTTATGGGGAATCCATGGCAGACGATTTGATAGACACTATTTATGCGTTTGAGTACTACCATAATGCAAATGATTGGGCTATAGCAGAGAGCATATATGTAGCCCCTATGGATTCGGTGTTGGGGATCAATGCCGTAATGGATACCGGCGGAACTATTTCCGGCCATGTATATCAACAGGATGGCGCGACACCGATGAGCGGTGTTAAAGTTACCTGTTGGCAATACGGGAACCAGTACTACGGATGGAGTAGCATTGTTTCGGATACAACCGATGTTAGCGGACAATATAAATTGGCAGCTTTGCGCACTGGAAACCATCGGGTGAGCGCAACGAAATCAGGATATGATACTTTATGGTACGACAATGAGGTAGATAGTTCTATTGCGAATTTAGTACCTGTTACCATGCCCAACAATACGCCCAATATTGATTTTAACATGCAAATAACAGGGGTAGCAGAAGAATATATCGCGGAAGGTATACAACCGCACCAAAAGAT
Organism: Candidatus Edwardsbacteria bacterium RifOxyA12_full_54_48; assembly: GCA_001777915.1. Lineage (NCBI taxonomy): Bacteria > Candidatus Edwardsiibacteriota > Candidatus Edwardsbacteria bacterium RifOxyA12_full_54_48. The sequence continues at coordinate 110,992 of MFFN01000001.1, forward strand.
AAAGTTGACTATTTCCCCGAATCCGGTTTCTTCTAAGGCAGCAATAAAATATGTGATTACTGCAAATAGTTCTGTAATGCTTGATATTTATAATATCAGCGGCCAGCGGGTAAAAAGGCTGGCGCCTGGTGAAATAAATCCAGGTACTTATATGGCATCTTGGAGCGGTCAAGATGAGAATAATCAAAGAATGCCCAATGGTGTATATATCTGCCGTTTGGTTTGGGGTGGTAATTCGACCGCAATTAAAATGTTATTGTTGAGATAATTAAATAAAAAACAGCGGTTTTGTTAAGCTATTTGGAAATTCCGTGATTCCGTGGTAAAGATATTATTGCAGTAATCTATTCTTATGAAAGACAAAATAAAGATCCCGGAATCGGCCATCCGCCGCCTGTCCCTGTATTTTCATCACCTGGCCTCCCTGAAGGAACTGGGCGTGGAGACCATCTCCTCGCGGGAGATCGCCACGGTCTACGGCCTGGCCCCTTTTCAGGTGCGCAAGGACCTCTCCTATTTCGGCGCTTTCGGGCGTCGGGGCCGGGGGTACAATGTCGCCAAACTGATGGACAAACTGGGCGCCATTTTGGGGCTGGACCGCAGCTGGAACATCTGCCTGGTGGGGGCCGGCAATATCGGCCTGGCCATGTACCGCTATCAGGACTTCAAACAGCGGGGATTCAACATCGTGGCGGTGTTCGACTCCGATCCCAAAAAGGCGGGCCAGACGCTCAAACCGGGGATGGCCATTCAATCGATGGACCAGATCGAACAGACAGTCAACCAAAAAATGATCCAGATCGGGATCATAGCCGTGCCGCCCCAGGCCGCCCAGGCGGCGGTCGACAAGCTGGCGGCGGCCGGGGTCAAGGCCATCCTGTTCTTTCCCTCCAGCCAGATATTGATCCCCAAAGGGATCGCCCTGCGAAGGGTCAACCTGGGCCTAGATCTGGAATTCCTGAGTTACGCTCTTACCAATAATTAATTCTAAGGATATTGCACAAATATGGATCAGCATATCGTCATCATAGGCGGAGGACCGGCGGGATACGTGGGGGCCATCAGGGCGGCCCAGCTGGGGGCCAGGGTCACTTTGATCGAAAAAGATACATTGGGCGGCACCTGCCTTAACGTGGGCTGCATTCCCACCAAAGCCCTGCTGGCATCGGCCTCCGTCATGCAGCATACCAAAGCCGCCGGGCAGTTCGGGATCAAAACAGACAATGTCGGTTTCAACTGGGCCGATGTCCAAAAACGGAAGGATCGGGTGGTCAAAAAAGCCACTGCCGGGGTGGGCATGCTCCTGAGATCCCGGCAGGTGGAGGTCATCAAAGGGCAGGCCCGTGTATCGGGAAAAGGATCAATTATTGTGGAGATCGACGGCTCTCAGCCCAGGGAGATCAAATACGATAAACTGCTGATAGCCACCGGCTCCCAGCCGGTGATCCCGCCCATATCCGGCATCGACCTGCCCGGGGTGCTGGACAGCACCGGGGCCCTGGCCCTGGATGCGGTCCCGGAAAGCCTGTTGATCATCGGGGGCGGGGTGATCGGCTGCGAGATGGCCGAGGTCTACTCCACCTTCGGTTCGAAGGTGACCATCGTCGAGCTGATGCCTCAGCTGATTCCCGGGGAGGATCCGGAAGCGGTGGAGGTGCTGTATAAAACCTTGGTCAAAAAAGGGGTGGATATAAAACTTGATTCCCGGGTGAACCGCCTTATAAAAAACGGGGATCTGCTCGATGTTGAAGTGACCGGAAAGGATGGAATAAAAATCAGGGTCGAGGCCGCCAGGGTATTGGTGTCGGTGGGCCGCAGGGCTTCGATCCAGGGCCTGGGGCTGGAGGAGTCTGGAATAGCCCTTGAAAAGGGCTACATCAAGGTCGACGGCAGGATGGAAACCAATGTCCCCGGCGTATATGCGGCCGGGGACTGCATCGGCGGATGGCTGCTGGCCCATGTGGCCTCCCGGGAGGCCGAGATCGCCGTGGAGAATATGCTGGGGCACCAGGCTGTCATGGAATATCACGCCGTGCCCCGCTGCGTCTATACCCACCCGGAGATCGCCTCGGCGGGCCTAGCCGCATTCCAGCCTTCGGATAAAAACATACTTACCGGCAAATTTCCATTCTCGGCCAGCGGCAAGGCCAGCTGCATAGGAGAACTGGAGGGTTTTGTCAAGGTCCTGGCCGACAGGGAAACCCATCAACTCCTGGGGTGCGTGATCGCCGGGCCCAATGCCACCGAACTCATCTCCGAGGCGTCGCTGGCCATATCCAGCAGGCTCAAACTAGAGGACATCATCCAGGCCATGCATTCCCACCCCACCCTCCACGAGTCGCTCCAGGAGGCGGCCCTCAATGCGCTGGGCCGGGCCATTCACCTGCCCTGAATATAAAGGAGCCCCATGAAAAAGATCCTTCTGGTCTTTTCCCTGCTGGCCTCTCTTTCCTGCAGCTATCCGCAGCAGACCCTGCGGATAGCTGCCAGCGAAGGGCTGATCAGCTTCGACCCCCATACCCAGGACGAGGCGGTCACCATGGAGATACTGGGCAACGTCTACGAAAGCTTGGTGGCTTTTGATGCCGACATGCAGCTTGTTCCGATGCTGTGCACCGGATACAGCAATGTCGACGATCGCACCTGGCGTTTTTACCTCCGACCGGGGGTCAAATTCCATGACGGGAAACCACTGACGGCGGAGGATGCCATCTTCAGTCTGGAGAGGGCCGGCAACCATCAGGCGTCGGTCTTTAAAAGCATGCTGGCAGTGATAGAGAAGATAGAAAAAGTTGACAGCCTGACCATCGAGATATCCACCGTCAAGCCCCGGCCCAACCTGATAAATATACTGACCATGATAAGCATCATCCCCGCCCGATCCGACCCGGCCGGACAGCCGGTAGGCACCGGGCCCTATTCTCTGGCTGGATTCAACGGCCGGGACATCCTGTATCTGAACAAGTTCAAGGGCTATTGGGGGGAGGAGCCGTTCTTCAATAAGACGGAGTTCCATATCATCAAGGATGATTCCCAGCGGATGGAAAAACTGCTGAGCGGCAAGATGGATATCGATGCCAATGTCATGGAAAACTACCGCACCAGGCTGTCCGGCGACAGCAGGGTGAATCTGGTGGCCAAACCCAGCGCCACCATTACCGTTCTGGGGTTGAATACCTCCGGCAAGTTCAAGGATAACCCCCTTTCCGATGTGCGTCTGCGCCAGGCGATCTCCCTGGCCATAAACCGCCGGGAGATGGTCGCCAGGGCCTGCCACGGGTACGCCGTTCCCGCCAACCAGATAGCGACCCAGGCCATATTCGGCTACGACCCGGAACTCCCCGAAATTGAACAGAATATCGAAAAAGCCCGCCAGATTATCGGTCCCTTGAAGACATCCGATCCGATCGAACTGACCATAAAGGTATCGTCCGCAGCCTGGTTCGAGGGGCAGCTCCTGGCGGAATTCCTGGCGCCGATAGGCATCAAGCTGACGGTAGACTCCCTGTCCTGGACGGAATTATATAGTTCCATCGAGAGCGGCCAGGCCCAATTCTACCTGATGGGGTTTGCCTACAGCTTTGGAGATGCCAGCGAGCTGTTGAACGATATGGTCCATTCCAAGGGCGGCGCCCGGGATTTTGGCATCCGCAATCTTTCGGGATATTCAAACGAAAACCTGGATAAAATCCTGGAGAAAGCGGACCGTGAATTCGATCCCCTTTTGCGCAAACAGCTGCTGCAGCAAGCCATCCTGCTGACCACCAAGGACCTTCCCTTCATCCCTCTGTATATCCGGGACAGCAGCTACGGACTGCGCCGGGACCTGACCTGGCATCAGAAGACGGCGGCGGCGATGCTGGTCAAAGAGATCCGCCTTTAAAACAATCTATAATGGAGTTAGTCCGATGTTGAAAAGAATCACCGCAGCATTATTAATAGGCCTGCTTTGCTCCTGTGCCGACAAAAGCCCCGACGGCCGGCTGCTGACCCTGGCCATGGAAGACGAGCTGATAACCCTGGATCCATACTTGCATGACGACAGCATCGCTCATTCGATACTCAGCAATATCTATGATGCTTTGGTCAGCTTCGACCGGGACATGAAAGTGGAGCCGGCCCTGGCCATCAGCTGGGAAAACCCCGACGATCTCACCTGGAGGTTCACCCTTAGGCCCAATGTGTTCTTCCATGACGGCCGCCAGCTGGCCTCGAAAGATGTCAAATATAGCCTGGAAAGGGCCCGACTGGGCAAGGTATGTCATTACCTGGCAACCCTTCAAAGCATAACCGTGATCGATGATCTGACGCTGGAAATAAAGACCAGCAAGCCATCGCCGGTCCTGCTGAACAAACTTACCTTCATCGCCATCATGCCGGAGGGCACCGCGGACCCGGTCACCACGCCGGTCGGGACCGGGCCATACCATTTTGTAAGATACCAGGCCGGAAGCCAGATAGAGCTGAAAGCCAATGAAAAATACTGGAAGGGCCGCCCGACGATCAAAAGGGTCATATTTAAGATCATTCCCGGGGAACAGGACCGCCTGCAGGCCCTGCTTGACGGCAGGGTGCAATTGATCCGCGATGTCGACAAGAACAAGGCCGACCAAAACAGCACCAACCCCAAAGTAAATTTTGTCAACAGCCCCGGCCTGGGGGTCAGCATGCTGGGCATCAATTTCACCGGGAAGGGGCCGTTGACGGCCCGTAAAGTGCGGGAGGCGATCTATTGGGCGATAGATCCCGATGAGGCAATAATGGCTTCAGGCTGGGATGCCCTGCCGATAGATCAGCTGGTCTCCCCATACATCGTGGGATATAATCCCGCCATGACCATGAAAAGGCCGGATCTGGACCGGGCCAGAAAATTGCTGGCCGAGGCCGGTTATGCCGGCGGTTTCAAGGTGTCTCTGGAGATGTCCAAGACGGCGGCGTCCACCACCGGGGATATCCTGGCCAAGCAGCTGGCCAAGATCGGCATCAAGGTGGCCCTGACCGGGAGCGACTGGCCGGATTTTTCCAGCCGGCTTGATCGGCGCCAGATCCCGTTTTTCCTGGTGGGATGGTCCTGCAGTTCGGGCGATGCTTCGGATCTTTTTGATGCCTGCCTGCACACCAGCGATGGCAAGAATTATGGCAGCGCCAACTGGGGGGTATACAGCAACCGGAGGCTGGATTCGGTGATCGAGAAAAGCAACCAGGTGCTGGACAACAAAGAGAGGATAGAGTTCTTAAAGCAGGCCATGGAACTGGCCATGTCGGACTACCCCTTTATTCCCATCTTTGCCAGGAACCGGATATATGGCCGGGACAGAAACATAATTTTCCTGCCCCGCCAGGATGGAAGGATCAAAGTGTTCGAAATATATTACAAGCTATAGGGTGGCAGCCTATCGGCACCGGGGAATATTAAATGTTTAAAAGCCTTAAAATAAAACTGGCCATCGCCGCCAGCCTGTTAGTGATAATAATCATTACGGTGTATTCGTTGGTTTCGGTACTTACCAGACGGGAACAGCTGAAAAACGAGATACAGGACGGGGTCATTGCCTTTGCCCAGATGACCGTGGCTCCCATCTGTCAGAGCTATTATTTGTATTATACTTCGGGTTATTTCAAATTCAGGGGCAGTCTGTCAAATTTCCTAAGGATGAACGGCAACATCACCGAAATCCAGATAATCGATGTCAACGGCGAAGTGAAATTCGATTCCCGGCAAATGGATATTGAACATTCCGCTATTCCCAAGAAGCCGGAACTGTACGAGCCCGGCCTTATGGAAAGGGTGAAGAGGCTGGATCTGAGCTATAAGATAATCAGCAGCGCCGATAATCAGGAAGCCATTTCGGTGGTCATGCCCTATATCGAAGAATGGGGCCGGCACAGATTATCGGTAAGGTTCGTCGGCTCCTTCGCTGCCCTGGGATATTTGATCCGAAGCAGCCTGAGCCAAGTTTTGATAACCGGGCTATTGTTCGTCCTGTTGGGGAGCGTCCTGGCCTATTTCATGGCCAAGAGTATCACTGACCCCATCCACCAACTTACGGTCGCGGCACGGGATATCGGCGCCGGAAAGCTGGATCAAGAGGTGAACGTCAAAACCGACGATGAGATCGGCTCCCTGGCCGATAATTTCAACATCATGACCAGGCAGCTGAAAGCCAATCTGGAGGCCCTGTCCGAGTCCTACGACCGTTTGTCCCAGGCCAACGCCGAACTGATGGAGCTGGACCGGCTGAAAAGCAACTTCATCGCCAATGTTTCCCATGAGCTCAAGACACCCCTGACCACCATCTCGGGTTATGCCGATTATCTGGCCATGGAAAAACTGGGCCCCCTGACCGAGACCCAGCGCAAGGGGATCGAGGTGATGCGGAGGAACATCAAGCGGCTGACCAGACAGATAAAGGACCTGCTGGATTTTATCACCATAGAGTCCGGGCATTTTATTGTGGAGCAGCATCCCTTTGATATCCGGGCGCTTTTGGACGAGACGGCCGCCAACTATCAGGCGGAGCTGGACAAGAAGAAGCTGGAGATCGTCATCGATGCTCCCGAAAAGCTGACTGTCATCGGCGACCGGGACCGGATCCTGCAGGTGGTCGATAACCTGGTAATGAATGCCCTGAAATTCACCTCCCGGGGCTACATCAAACTTAAGGCCCAACCTGACGGGGAGGGGGCGGCCAGGATCGAGGTGTCTGACAGCGGCGTCGGGATTCCCCAGGAAGCAGTGCCCCGGATATTTGAGAGGTTTCACCAGCTGGATGGGTCCTCCACCAGGAAATATGGCGGAGTGGGTTTGGGTTTGGCCATCGTCAAATCTATTCTGGACGCCCATCAAAGCGCCATCGAAGTTACCAGCCAGACCGGGAAGGGCAGCTGTTTTAGTTTTAAATTGCCCTTGGAATAAATAATGGGAGAGCGCTATGGCACCAGATGCTTCGGGCAAAATTATCATCCTGGCGGTGGATGATGAGGAGGATATTTTAGGGCTGGTTAAAATGGTCTTGGAGGAGGCCGGTTATTCTGTGATAACGGCCCTTTCGGGCCACCAGGCACTGCAGATGCTCTACCATGCCAAGCCGGACCTGATTCTGCTGGATATCATGATGCCGGAGCTGGACGGCATGGAACTGATCAAGATCCTGAAGATCATGGATTTCTCCTCCACCATCCCCATTGCCATGCTGACCGCCAAAACAGATTTCGGCGACCGGATGGCGGCCATCAAGGAGAACGCTGTCGATTACATTTGCAAACCTTTCTCCCCGCCAGAATTGGTAAAAAGGGTAAAAGATATCCTAAGTGACCGGAGCAATAAGTAGCGGTCTTGGTATTAAACATGCATATATTATCGGTTTAGTGGTTATATATTTAAAATTTACAAATATTATATAACAAGATAACTGATTGTTTCATTATATTTTACGAGCTTATAATTATTAATATGAATTAATATTTATATCAGTATGATGTATAAAACAATAACTGGGTTATAGATAGTTATATCTAAAAATCACAAAATTTTAAGGCAAACAGCTATGTCCAAAGCTCAGATACTGGTGGTGGAGGATGAGCGAATTGTAGCTTCCGACATCGAGAAGCGATTGAAAATGCTGGGCTACAATGTGCTGGAATTAGCCACATCCGGCGAAGAGGCAGTGGAAAGAGCCAAAACTATCCTGCCGGATCTGGTGTTGATGGATATAGTTTTAAAGGGGGGTATGGATGGAATCTCAGCGGCAGATACAATCCATACCCTTCTTAATATTCCGGTGGTATTTTTGACGGCTTATGCCGATCCCGATACATTGTCCAGGGCTAAAAAATCCGAGCCCTACGGATATCTGATAAAACCGTTTGAAGAGCGGGAGCTGATAGCGGCAATAGAGATAGCACTGGAGAAGCATAAAAAATTTTCCCGACTGAAGGATAAAGAAAAGCACTTTAGGTTCTTGATCGAGAATGGATCGGATATCATTCTGGTTATCGACAGCAATGGGATCTTTGAATACGGCTCCCCTTCAATCGAAAATATTCTGGGCTATAAGCCTGACGAATACCTGGGCAAGGGGGGGCGGGACTTCATCCATCCCGACGATGCCGATGGCATCAGAAGCATCCTGGAGCAAAGGAAAAAGACCCCCGGCGTTTCCCCGGCCTTCGAAGTGAGGGCCAGGCACAAGAACGGGAGCTGGCGATCTTTCGAGGTCATTGCCAACAATATGCTGAACGATCCCGAGGTCTCCGGGATCGTGATAAACGCCAGGGATATTACCGACAGAAAAACAGCCGAGGATGGCCTCAACAAGGCCCATCAGGAGCTTAAGGCCATATTTGAAGCCCTGCCAGACATGTTCTTCCTGCTGGATAATGAGGGCACCATCCTGGACTACAACACCAGCCGGCTTTCGGACCTGCTGGTGCCGCCCGAGAGATTTCTGGGCAAGAAGATCCGGGAGATCCTGCCGGAACCTGCCGCCGGGATCGTCGGGCAGGCCCTGCGCGAGGTAAGGGAGAAAGGCCTGCTGACGGTCACGGAGTATTCACTGACCAAGGATGGGGAGCAGGACTTCTACGAGGCCCGGCTGCTGCCCCTGCCGGTTTCACAGATCATCGCCATAGTGAGGAAGGTCACCGACCGGAAGAGGGCGGAGGAAAAACAGCGCAAATACTCCGGCGACTTGGATTTTCTGTCCAAAACGGCCATGGATTTTGTCAGGATGCCGGTCGAGCAGGATCTCTTCAAGTATATTGCCGAGAAGGTGAAATCGATAGCCGGAAGCTCCATGGTGATAGTAAGCTCCTATAACGAATCGTCGGACATGCTTCGGGTAAAATATATCCTGGGGTTAGAGGAGCACTATCACGATATTTTGAAACTTATCAAAGCAGACCCGGTAGGCATGGACTTCAAGCTCAGCCGGGAAGCAAAGGAGGCTTATCTCTCCGGCGAGGTGGTCGATGCACCGATAGATCTCTATAATCTTACCTTTAAGAAAATATCCAAAAAGGTGTGCAGCAAGATCGAAACCTTGCTGTCCATAAAAAACATTTTCACCATAGGATTGTGCCACAGCGAGGAGCTGTTCGGCAATATCGCCATATTATCGCCCAGCCACGCCCCGCCTTTTAATGTCAGCCTGATGGAAACTTTCTCCAACCAGGCCTCGGTCGCCCTGCAGCGGCGCAAGGCCGAGGACCAGCTCAAATATATCAGCCTGCACGATCCCCTGACCGGGCTCTATAACCGGGCTTTCTTCGAGGAGGAGATGCGCCGCTTGGATATGGAACGGATCGAGTCGGTGGGCATGATCATGTGCGACGTGGACGGCCTGAAGCTGGTCAACGATATTATGGGCCACAAGACCGGGGACGGACTGCTGATGGCGGTTTCGGGCATCATCCGGGATGCCTGCCGGAGGGGAGATCTGGTAGCCAGGCTGGGCGGGGATGAATTTGCGGTGCTGCTGCCCAATATCAACCAGACCGACCTGGACGGCATCTGCCACCGGATAAAGCATACCATCCGCACCTATAATGCCGAGAACCCCGAACTTCCATTAAGCCTATCGATAGGCCATACTTTACGCAGCCATGCTAATGTGGGCATTACCGACCTTTTCAAGGAAGCCGACAACATCATGTACCGCCAGAAGCAGGATAATCATGATCTGTTGATACAGAATTTCATTAAAGCCTTAAAGACCCGTGGCGTGATCTCCGGGGGAAGGATAATCCGCCTGGAAAATCTGATCACCCATTTTGCCATGGCCATGGGACTGTCGGAGATCGATATAAAAGAAATGAAGCTGTTGGCCAATTTTTGCGATATCGGCAAGATCGGGATATCGGATAAGATACTATTGAAATCCCAATCGCTGGATCCTCGGGAGCTGGCCGAAATGAAAAGGCATTGCGAGATAGGCTATCATGTGGCCCGGTTCTCTTCGGATCTGATCCCGGTGGCCGATCTGGTTCTGAAACACCATGAATGGTGGAATGGGCAGGGATATCCCCTGGGTTTGTCCGGCGGGGACATTCCGCTGGAATGCAGGATGCTGGCCATAGCCGAAGCCTACGAGGCCATGACCAGCGATAGGCCGCATAGCAAGGCCATGAGCCATGGAGAGTCTGTTGCCGAACTTAAAAAATATGCCGGGACCCAGTTCGATCCCGTTCTGGTCGAAAAATTCATCACTATGTTCTGACCCGGCTGGTTTATTCAATGCGGCCCCATCATTCCGGGGCCGCATTTTCATGGATCTGGTTTTATGGATTGAATAAATACCGGAGTTTATTGTATAATGGTCAAGGTAAACATTCCCCAAACAGACTGCAAAACGGAGGTGGAAAATGACGGTCAGCAATTATTATCTTGAACACTGGATAGACGAGATGCATCTGCACGGTGTTAAAAAAACGGTGGTCAGCACCCAGACCAAATACCAGAAGATAGACATCGTGGATACCTATAATTACGGGCGCTGTCTGTTCCTGGACGAAAGGATGCAGAGTTCGGAGCGCGATTCCTTCATCTACCATGAGGCGCTGGTGCACCCGCCACTGCTGCTGCACCCCGATCCCCGGAAGGTGATGATCGTGGGCGGCGGCGAGGGCGAGACCCTGCGCGACATCCTGAAGCACAAATCGGTAAAGCAGGTGGTGATGGTGGACATCGACAAGCAGCTGGTGGAGTTCTGCCGGAAGGAGCTGCCGCAGTGGGCCGGGGGGGCTTTCCAGGACCGCCGCTCCAAGGTGCATTATATGGATGCCCGGGCCTACCTGCAGAAGACCCGGGAAACCTTCGATGTGATAATCATCGACCTGACCGAGCCCATAGAGGGCGGGCCTTCGTTCAAGCTTTACACCCGGGAGTTCTACCAACTGCTGAACCGGCGGCTTTCGCCCCAGGGCTTGATCACCCTGCAGGCCGGCACCACCCGCAGCGGCGACACCCAGATGCTGACCGCCGTCGCCCGAACCATCTCCAGCGCCTTCCCGGTCACCAGGATATACCAGGTGACAATCCCCTCATTCGGCCTGCCCTGGGGTTTCATCCTGGGCTCCAAAGGCGCCGACCCATTGGTCTATTCCCCGGACCAGATCGATGCCCTGATTAAAAAACGGGGGCTCAAAAAACTGGATTACTATGACGGCATCACCCATTTAAGCATGTTCGCCCTGCCGAAGTTCCTGCGTAAAGATTTCGATAAACAGCAGAGGGTGATAACCGATAAGAACCTGCTGACCGCCAAGTTCGCCTAACCGTTAAACCACTAAGACACTGATGAAGCACCGTCCATCGCCCCATAATTCGCCCCAAAGCCGGGCACCGCTGTTCGAAGCCCTGGCCGCATACATCAAGCAGCCCAAGGTGCCGTTCCACACTCCCGGCCACAAACAAGGCCGGGGGATCGATAAGGCCTGGCGCCGGCTGGTGGGCGATGCGATCTTCAGAATGGACCTGACCGTCCTGCCCGAGACCGACTGCCTGTTCCATCCCACCGGGGTCATCAAGCAGGCCCAGGCTTTGGCGGCCGGGGCCTATCAGGCCGATAAAAGCTATTTCCTGATCAACGGTTCCACCGGCGGCAATTTGAGCATGCTGATGGGGGTGCTGTTTCCCGGCGACAAGATCATTGTTCCCCGCCATACCCACAAATCGGTGATATCAGGGCTGATCATGTCCGGGGCCCTGCCCATCTACATCCATCCCGAGGTCAACCGGGAATGGGGCCTTATTATGAACGTCTCGCCCCAGGCGGTGGAAAAGGCCCTGATCAAAAATCCCGGCGCCAGGGCGGTATTCGTCTCCTCGCCCACCTATCACGGCATCTGCTGCGACCTGGGGAAGATCGTCAAGCTTTCCCATCTCAACGATCGGATAGTGATGGTGGACCAGGCCCACGGGCCGCACCTGTTATTTCATCCCGCTCTGCCCGTTTCGGCCATGGAGGCCGGGGCCGATATCTGCGTGGAGAGTTCGCACAAAATAATCTCGGGGCTGACCCAGGCCTCCATGCTGCACGTAAAGGGGCCCAACATCGATATCCGGGACCTGGAGGAGGTCTTGTTGCTTACCCAGAGCACCAGCCCATCATATCTGCTGATGACCTCGCTGGACCTGGCCCGGCGCCAGATGGCCATGGATGGGCGGGAGCTTTTGGAAAAATCCATCGCCCTCTCGGTCAAACTACGCAGCTCCATCAATAAGATAAAAGGGCTGTATTGCCTGAATCCCCAAGACGTCAAGCCGTTCAAGCTTGACCCCACCAAGCTGATCGTGTTCGTGGACAAGCTGGGGCTTACCGGCTACCAGGCCAGCAGGATACTGAACGAGAAATACAACATCCAGGCCGAGATGGCCGACTGGGACCATGTGGCGTTCATATTCTCCATAGCCGACGGCCAGTCCGAGGCCGACCGGCTGCTGCGGGCCCTGAAGGCCATGGCCTCGTCGCAGTATGGCCGCGGCCCGCTGCAAAAACTGGATATCCAATTCCCCTCCAATTACCCGGCTATGTCGCTGACCCCGCGCGAAGCTTTCTTCTCGACCTATAAGATGGTCAAGCTGAAAGAGGCGGTGGGCGAGATATCCACCGAGTTCTTCACCGTTTACCCGCCGGGGATCCCGGTGATCGTTCCCGGTGAGCGCATCACCCACCAGGCGGTGGAATACCTGGAAACAATGAAACGTTTGGGGGCCATCCTGGTGGGCCCGCAATATGGCCAGCCGGGAAGGATCAGGGTGGTAGCTAAATAACGGGGTTTTATGGGACGCTGATTGACGCAGATATACGCGGGTTTAATTTTTAGGGTTTAATGCAAGTTTTATTCAAAATAACTTAAAAAGGTTAGATGAATGAAAACGAATCTTATCAAGATAGGAAAACGTCTGGCCTTGCTTGGCATGCAAGCAATAGCGTTGGCGTTTTTGGCGCAGGGCATGGCCTATGCCACCGGCGGGACGCCGAGCGGTAGCGGGACTGAAGGGGATCCTTTCTTGATAGCCGACTATGAGGATCTGAAAGTCGTCGGTACCGATACATCAACCTATTCTCTTAATAGTGTATATCGGTTGACAAGCAATATTGATGCTTCAGCATCGGCTCTGGAAGATAGTGGTAAGGGTTTTGTGTCTATTGGTACAAACACTGCTCCATTTACCGGCGTTTTTCATGGGAGTGGTTGCATAATAAATGATTTGATGATTAATCGATCTGCTACTAATTATATTGGTTTGTTTGGTAATATAATTAGCGGTACTATTGATAGTCTTGGTATGGCGGGAGGCTCTGTAACTGGTGGTAATTATGTTGGTTTTCTTTCCGGTAGAGATTCAAACAGCACTGTGAATGGGTGTTACTCCACTGGTTCGGTAATGGGCGGAAGAAATGTCGGAGGTCTTGTTGGATTAAATTACAATGGAGGCACAATTGACAGATGCTATGCCACCGGCGCCGTAACAGGCAGTGATGTTCAGGTGGGCGGCCTTGTTGGGCTGAATTACAATGGCACTGTGAATGGTTGTTACGCTACCGGTTTTATTTTGGGTCGTGGAAAATGTGTTGGCGGCCTGGTTGGTTACAATTACAATGGAATAGTTAGCGATTGTTATGCAGAAGGTTCGGTAACGGGCGACAGTAGTTTTGTAGGCGGATTAGTCGGGGTCAATCAGGGCAGCAGCACCGTTAATGGATGTTATTCGACCGGTTCCGTAACCGGTTATAGCGGTTTTGTTGGTGGTCTGGTCGGCTTTAATGACGGCGGTTCTGTAAGTGTTGGTCATTCAACCAGTTCAGTGGAAGGTAATAATAATTTTGTCGGTGGCTTTTGCGGTGCAAATTATAATAGCGGACTAATTATTAAATGTTACTCCAAAGGGGCTGTCACCGGAAATAATAATTTTTATGTTGGTGGTTTGGTTGGAGGGAATGATTACAATAGCACTGTTAGCGAATGCCACGCTGTCGGAACAGTCACAAGCAACAGCGGTTATGTCGGCGGTTTGGTAGGTATAAATAATAACAGCAAAGTGGATTTAAGTTATGCCTCGGGCTCAGTATTGGGTTTGGGATCTACCGTAGGCGGCCTAATTGGAATGAACGATACTTACAGTACGATAGACAGAAGTATGGCTACAGGCTCAGTAACAGCCGGCACTCACTCTGCTGGTGGGCTTGTGGGATACAATGATTACAATAGCACAATATCAAAAAGTTATGCTACCGGTACAGTTGCTAGTTTGTGGGCCGGAAGTGTCGGAGGTCTAGTCGGATACAACTACTGGAGCATTATCAGCGAATGTTATTCCACAGGTCCGGCAACAGGGACTGACTATATTGGAGGCTTGGCTGGCGGCAATGCGTATGGTACGATTAATAACTGTTACTCCACAGGTGAAGTGAACAGCTATTACAATAAATATATAGGGGGCCTTACCGGGTACAGCGCAAGCAGCACGGTTAGCGGAAGTTACTGGAACAAAGAAACAACAATGGCAGCTGTTGGCGTAGGTTATATATCAGGTGGGAGTGCGGCTTGTTATGGTTTGACAACAGCGCAGATGAAGCAGGATACAAGCTTCAATAGTTGGGATTTTAGCGCTACGTGGAGAATCCGTTCAGACAGTACTTATCCTAGTCTGCAATCATTGGATAATGCTCCATTTGCTTTTTTCGATAGGTTCTACACTCAAAGCAAAACATTTTTGCTTTCAAATTTTATTCTCAATGATTGCGATATGGAAACGACGCGGGCTAACCTAGTACTCCATGTGAATAGTGTAAGCGTGGGAACAACCGATAGTGTAACCACCTTAACGTTTCCTGATAGCATTGCCAAGGGCACCGTTGATACCGTGAAATACCGGGTAGGTGAAATTCGATCCACCGATACGTTATGGGGTAACATTGCCACGGCTTATGTTATATTTGATGCAACACTTGAAGGTAATGGAACCGAAGAAACCCCGTATTTGATTCCTGATTATGCAAGCCTGAAAATGATCGGATCAATTATTTACGGTTATGAACTGGATAAAGTATATAGGCTGGTTGCTGATATCGATGCCTCTCCCTCTGCGACAGAGAATAGCGATAGCGGGTTTGTGCCCATAGGTACAAACGGCATGCCTTTTATAGGCGCCTTTCACGGGGGAGGACATGTTATAAAAAACTTAATGATCAACCGTCCTGCTACTGATTATGTAGGTCTGTTCGGATATATAAGTGTTGCTAATATTGATAGTCTTGGGTTATCGAACTGCTATGTTGCAGGAAATTATCGCGTCGGCGGTCTTGTCGGTTATAGCTACCAAAGCACCGTGATGGAAAGTTATGCAACTGGCTCTGTAATGGGCTATTTTGCAGTCGGGGGTATTGTAGGTTATAATAGCTATGGCATTCTGAGCGAATGTTACGCTACCGGCCCAGTGATGGGCAGTAATAATTATGTTGGTGGTCTGGTAGGTCTCAACTATACCGGCAGTAAAGTGAATAAATGTTATGCCACTGGGTCGGTATTGGGAAATAGCCGTTATGTTGGTGGCCTTGTCGGTGCCAATTATAGTAACGGCGCGATAAGTGGATGTTACTCGACCGGCTCGGTGTCAGGTAGTAATGATTATGTCGGCGGTCTGGTCGGAGCTAATTATATTAACGGGACGGTAAGCGGCTGTTACTGGAATACAGAGACATCGGGATTGATAAGCGGAGTGGGAACCAACAACGGGTCGGCCGACATTACCGGGGTTACGACAGTCCCGATGAAACAATCATCCAGCTTTATGGACTGGAGCTTCGATACTACTTGGACCATCCGCTCTGATAGCACCTATCCCGGCTTGCAGTCTTTAGATAATGCTCCGTTCGCTTTTTATGATACTCTTATTTCCAACAGGTCTTTTGAACTTTCAAGGCTGCTACTCAACGATTGCGATGTGGAGACGGCGCGGAATAACCTCATGCTTCGAATAATTAGCGTCAGCTTGGGAACAACAGATAGTGTTAGCACCTTAATTTTCCCGGATAGTACTACCAATGGCATCATTAACACCGTGAAGTATCGGATAGGTGAAAACCGTTCTTTCGATACTCTTTGGGGTAACATTGCCACAGCGTATCTTACTCTGGATACTTCGTATATGGGCGTGGAATCCTCGAAGATTGTTGGGTTGTTCCGATATGAGTTAAGACAGAACCATCCCAATCCCTTTAATACAAGAACAACAATAAGTTACCAGTTGGCAGTTGATGGTTACGTAAGCCTTAAGGTTTATGATATGCTTGGCCGGAAAGCTGCTACGCTGGTTGATGGCCTAAAACCCGCCGGGATGCATCGGGCCATATTCAATGTTCAGCGATTAGCAGAGGGTATTTATTTTTACCGGTTACAGGCGGGGACTTTTACAGAGACGAAAAAACTCCTTTTGTTAAAATAAATGATAATATTATATTACACACGAGGGGCTTGACAAAGCGGGATTTTGGGGGGATAATTGAATGCCGAATTGAAAACTCAAACAATAATAGAAAAAAAGGAGATTGAAGATGTGCAATTCCTGCGGTTGCGGAAGCAAGCTGACCTATAAATGCGAAAAATGCGGCCAGACATCCAGCCTTCCCAAGGAGTGCTGCGGCCAGCCCATGAAAAAGCAATAGGGAACAGTATTAAAAAAGCGACAGCCAGTTTGCGGCTGTCGCTTTTATGTTTGATTTAATCCTTGACAATCAGGACATTTTATTATACCATTCAAAACTTAAGAATATTTAAGGGATGAGAGATGATGGAAAAGATAACCAGGGATATGACCATCATGGATGTGGTCAATAAATATCCCCAAAGCATAAAGGTATTTTTCGAGCATGGACTTTTTTGCATCGGTTGCAACGTGGCTTATCGGGAGACGGTGGAGCAGGGGGCGATGGCTCATGGCTTGGACGTAAGCCAACTGATGGACAGGCTGAACGAGGCGATCAATAATCCCGAGCCGGCGGAGAAGAAGTAGTCTGATATCATTGTAAAAAGCAGCCTGTGAAGCAGGCTGCTTTTTTGTTTGACTTAAACTGAAGAATACCTTAAAATAAAAGACACAAACAGTAAAGGAGAGGCGGGTATGAAAAAAGTAAAAATACTTCTAATATCATTATTTCTGTTTCTGCCACCTGCTGCCGGTCTGACCCAGGTATTGGATGCGGAAGGCCGGGCCAAGGAGGTTGATCCGGTCAGGATATTGATGCTCCGAGCCGACAAGGCATATAACGATAAGGATTACGAGGGATCGGCCCAAGCCTACATAGCCCTGTTACAGCATAAGCCAGGTTACGGAATGGCCGCCTATAGCATAGCCTGCAACTACAGTTTGATGGACAAGAAAAAAGAAGCCATTAAATGGCTGGAAAAGGCGGTGGAATGGGGTTTTTACGGGTTTGAGAATGATACTGACCTAAATAACATCAGCAATACCGGACAATATAAGAAGATCCTGACCCGGGCCCGCAAGATGATAGCAGAATTGAGACCCAAGATTGCCAAGCCGGTGGTGGAACTGCCTCAGGACTATGACTCCACTAAAACCTATGGCCTGCTGGTATGCCTGCACGGTTACAGCGACAATCCCAGCTACTTCATCCAAACCCTGGCCGGAGTTCCCCAGCAGTTGGGCTATATTGTAGTGGCGCCTTATGGACTGGAAATCCTGGGCAAGGAGAGTTTTGGTTGGGGCAACTCGGTGGAAACAGAAAGGAACGTGCTGGCGGCCGTAAAAGAGGCACAGGCCAAGTATAGGATTGATCCCGCCAAGATAATACTAATGGGCTTTTCCCAGGGCGCATCCCGGACCTACTACACCGGCACAAAAAATGCCGGCCTTTTCAAGGGCATCATTCCTATAGCCGGGCGCTATGATTATGATTCAACAGTGGTCCAGTTCCTGCCCCGCAGCCGGGTGAACGGACTTAAAGTCTTTATCATGGTAGGGCAGCTGGATAATGAGAAGTTTATCAACGCTAACCAATTAGCAGTGAAGTTTTTCATGACGGCTGGGATCACGGTCAGTCTGAATGTCTACGCCGGAATTGGGCATACCCTGCTACCCAACAAAAAGGAGGAACTGCAGCGAGCCATCGAGTGGGTGGAGAAGTGATGAAAGTTTCCAAAGACTGCTGCGGCAAGCCGATGAGTTGATTGCCAAGCTAAACCAGGCTCTGCCCGAGGAATCGGCAAGAAATGATCCAGAATTTAAAAAGCCCGGTCCTTTTGGGACCGGGCTTTTTTTATAACTTATCTAAAACAGCCGACAGTTCGGCAACACTTTTAATAACCGGGCAGTCAACCGATCCTTGGCCTTCAGGGGAGATCCAAACCGCCCTGATCCCGGAGGCCCGGGCTCCCAGAATGTCGTTCTCCCAGCTGTCTCCCACATGAACCGTTTGCTGTTTATCGGCCCGCATTTCCTTCAAGGCCTTTTCAAATATCCTGGCATCGGGCTTGCGGATGATGGTCTCATCGGAGAACAGGGCACTCATAAAATATCTTAATATATCATAATCCCCCAGAAGTTCCCGGAGCGTGCTCCCCGGGGTTCTTCCGGTATTACATACCAATCCCATCTTGTAACCTCGTGAAGCCAGCTGGGCCAATGTCTCCCGGGCGCCTGCGATCAGCCGGGGCCGGAATTGCAGGACGGCTCCGGAGTATGCCTCTGCAATTGCCTGGAGCTCGCCTTGGTTCAGGGAGGACAATAGCCGGTGGTCTATCAGCCCAACAAAAAGCCGGACCTGATCGGGAAAGGCCAGGTCCCGGGCTTTATCCCATAAGACCGTACATTCCTGCCAGGTTTTTTGGTGGGCCCGGTATATGTCATTGATATCGATCCCAAGCTGCTTGCGGGATATCAAAGAATGAACGGCTCTCACCCGGTATTCTGTCCGGCTGCCGTCCAGTTCCGGCGAATCGGCGATCAGGGTCTCCCAGAGGTCAAAGGTGATGAACTGGTTCATGCTAGGCGAGCCCCTCCAGAACAGAGGTCAGGTCTGCGATCTCGGCTGTCTTCAGGGGGGCGGAGCCGGAGCTGAGGTTGAAAAGCAGCAGGGTGATGTCCTCAAAATCTGTCCGGCAGACGGAGTTGGCCTGATATTTTTTTACGGCCTCAAATATCCCCTTAAGCCGGTCCTGATTGTACCTAAAAGCCACGGCCAGGGCCGTGAAACTGGGATCGTTATCGGTCAGTTTCATCTCCTCGAAAATAACGGAGATCGGCCGCCCGGAGAGAAGCCGGTTATGGGCCTGATACTCCAGCTTGACCTGGGCGAAGATGGCATCGTTGGTGATCTCCGGGTTGAGCAGGCATCGGTCGCCGATGCTGTAGAAGAGGGATTTTATCTGATCCCCCGGGATGTTCAGTTTTTCAGCCAGTTCGGAGACCGCCTTCAGGCGCATCTGACGCAGGGCGCGGCTGGTGCGGTCGAATATCCGGAGCTTGGGCCCGAAACCGGGGATGGTCTTGATGGCCTGTTCGATCCGGTTGTAGATCTCCTCGTCGTTCCAATTCTCCCGCTTGATTCCGAACAGGGTCCTGCGGTCGATCCAGATATCAATGATGGATATCTCCTGCTGGTGCTCCTTGCCGTTCTGGATATTGGTCATGATGTTGGGCTTGTCCGGCATGGCGGCCGAGAATCCCGGTACCGAGGTCAGGGCACCCACCACTTCGAGCCCGAAGCCCTTGTCATTGCCGGAGGCCACGATTATAGCCTTGAAATGATCCGGGGCATGGGGGTGGATATAGCCCTGGGGGATCTTGATATCCTTTTCCTCGTCTATCATCAGCGGGACTATCTTGCGGCGGATCAGCTCCACCCCCGGGGTGGGGCCCAGGGTCTCCTTTTGCGAGGGGATCACCCGGATAGCTTCAGCCAGTTTATCCTGAAGGTCCGGGATTATCGGCTGGTCCTGCTGGTTGGTCATTTCCACATGAAAGACCGACAGTTTGTCGGCGGTGAAGTAGGCGTAATCGTCATAGCGGTGATTCTGGGATACCAGCTCATTTATCAGTCTCATCAACCGTTCGAAGGTAATGCTCTGTTCCTTGGTGATCACCGTCACTCCGGTCAGGGTCTTGCTGTTGTATGTCACTTGTTGGAAAGAAATCTCCAGCGAAGAATGCCCGGACCGGATGTTCTTCTTCATGACATAATTGCCCAGGATCTGATCGGCAATGGATCCCAGAGTGCGCTGGTTGATGTATGATTCATGCCGCGACATGAAAAACTTGAGGGCCTCGCCGCTGTCGCCCATGATCTCCTTCAGGTCATCGGCCGACAGTTTGCCCCGCAGCAGGTCGGTGACGGTGGTGAATGCGTAGAGCCTCCTGGCCTCCTGGCGCTGGAGGGTCCGTTTGGCGGCATCCTCCGAGGCGATGATGCTCAGCCTTTCCTGGATCTTGGCCCGGGCTATATCCAGGGCCTTCTGGGTCAAATGGGGGGGCAGTTCCACCTCCATCAACACCACCCCCAGCTTCTCCCGGTTTCTCCGCAGAATAAAGCCGTGGGTATAGGCAATGTTCAGGCCAGCCTCATGCACCGTCCCCAGGCAGGCGTCAGCCAGCCCGGCCCAGTCAGGGGCCAGCACACCGAACAACAGCGACGGCAGGTCGGTATGGCCCTTTTCCGCCGATACTTTCTCGGTGATCACATGGGACATCCCGGGCAGAACATCCTCCTCGCGCAACAGGCGTATCAGTATCGCCCTCTCCTGGGCGGTCAGCCTTCCGGCATAGGCGGTGCCTCGGGTTATCATCCGGTTGAAACCGGCTATCTGCCTGGGGGTCAGCGAAAGGTGGGACAGATAGGGAAAAATCTGTGCTAATTTCATAGAGTTCAATGATACCATCTTATATTTTAAAGTCAAGAAAAAACGGAAATTAAAAATCCTCCGGGCTTTTCCTTGGGGGCTTTTTTGCTTGATTTTTATGCCATTTTGGTGTATTCTTCTCAGGGGTTTTAGTTTCGTAATTGAATGACATATTTGTATTTAGGCCGAAATCAGAAACGATATAACATTTAAGGTGGTAAAACAGATGAATACCGATAAAGTAACCACCAGGACCCTGCTTAAAATGAAGCAAAAGGGCGAGAAGATAGCCAGCCTTACAGCCTACGATTATCTGACCGCCCGGCTGCTGGACGAGTGCGGGATAGACCTGATCCTGGTGGGCGACTCGGCGGCCATGGTCTTTGCCGGCTACGAGAACACCCTGCCCATAACCATGGAGGCCATGCTCTATCATACCGCCGCGGTCAAGCGGGGGGTCAAGCGGGCCATGGTGGTGGCCGACATGCCGTTCCTGTCCTATCAGACCTCCATCGCCGAAGCGGCCAACAATGCCGGGCGGTTCCTCAAGGAATCCGGGGCCGAGGCGGTCAAAATAGAGGGCGGCAGGGTGGCGGCCCCCATCGTCAAGAATCTAGTGGAGCGCGGCATCCCGGTGATGGGCCACCTGGGGCTGACCCCCCAGTCCATCCACAAGTTCGGGGGCTACCAGCTGCAGGCCAAGGACAAGGAATCAGCCGAGCGGCTGATGGCGGCGGCCAAGGCCCTGGAGAACGCCGGATGTTTCGCCATCGTGCTGGAGAAGATCCCGCACCAGGTGGCCAAAAAGGTCTCGGAGAGCCTGGCCATTCCCACCATCGGCATCGGGGCCGGGCCGCACTGCGACGGGCAGATCCTGGTGGTGGACGACATGGACGGCCGGTTCGAGGATTTCGTGCCCAAGTTCGTGCGGCAGTACGCCCACATAGCCAAGGACATGAGGCAGGCGTTCAAAGGGTACATCGGGGACGTCAAGGGGAAGAGTTTTCCGAATATGGAGGAGAGTTTTTCGGAGGAATGATCAGACCCCTCCCAACCCTCCCCCAATGGGAGAGGGATTATTCATGAGATATGAAGATAATTAAAACCATAAAACAAGTCAGACAGATCATTGCTCTGCAGAAGAAGCAGGGCAAGCGGATCGGCTTTGTGCCCACCATGGGGGCGCTGCACGAAGGTCACCTGTCGCTGATTCGGATGGCTAAGAAGCATTCCGACTTCGTGGTAGTCTCCATCTTCGTCAATCCCACCCAGTTCGGGCCCAAGGAAGATTACAAGAAATATCCAAGGAATCTGAAAAAGGATGCGGCGCTCTGTCAGACTGCCGGGGCCGACCTGATATTCTCGCCATCTCCGGAGGAGATATATCCCAAAGGCTTTTCCACCTACATCGATGTCGAGGGCCTGACCCAAGGGTTGTGTGGGGTCTCCAGGCCCGGGCATTTCAGGGGCGTGGCCACGGTGGTTGCCAAGCTGTTCAACATTGTTCAGCCGGATGCTGCGGTCTTCGGGCAGAAGGACGCCCAGCAATTGGCGGTGATCAGACGAATGACGGCGGACCTGGACCTGCCGGTGAAGATCATCGGCGCGCCCATAGTCCGGGAAGGGGACGGCCTGGCCATGAGCTCGCGCAATGCGTATCTGACGCTGGAAGAAAGGGCGGAAGCGCCGACGCTGTATAGGGCGCTGCTGAAAGCCAAAGCATTAGCGGACAGCGGACAGCGGACAGCGGGCAGGATAAAAGGCGAAATTAAAAAGATATTGTATCGCGATGCGCCGCTGGCGGAGATAGATTATATTGAAATAGTTGACAATGAAACGCTAAAGCCAGTTAAACAAATAAAAAAAAATACATTGATCGCTTTAGCAGTAAAGCTACCAAACGCAAGGTTGATTGATAATTTGGTGATAAAATGATGTGGTTCATTAATAATGGTTCTGATAGTACGGGCTTTTATTTCTACAGTTCATTAATTCAAGTAAAAGCTGCAATATTTTCAATCTATGGTCTGTTTATTGTTTTTAAAATACAAATGAGCAGTCAAATAATTGAAACATGCAAAAACTTCATTGCTTCTTCACAAGGTAATATTATTGCAGTTACTAAATTTGATGAAAGCAACATGGAAGACAAACAAAAATTTATTGATATTAAAAAAGAAGCGAAAAAAGCTACTAGTGGTTTTACTGAAATACATCATTACCAAAAATGGTTTGATAGCATAAAAGCAATCAACGAAATTAAGATCAACTATAAAATCCCCATGATATTACTTGTCATAGGCATGGTTATAGATTCATTAGCGTTATTATTTCAAAAAACTCTACAGCAAAAACCTTCTGTCGAAATGAGCTTATATATTGTCTCTATGACACTGTTTGTTATCGTATTGTGTTGGATTTATTACGGCATAACAAAAATATTGTCCACCAAGTAGTATTTCAAGTCATTGCATAATTGTTTATAACATAGAAAGGTCCCCATGTTTCGGATTCTCTGCAAATCCAAGATCCACCGCGCCACACTGACCGGGGCCAACCTGCACTACTCCGGCTCCATCGCCGTCGACGAAGCCCTGATGGAAGCGGCCGACATCCTGCCCAACGAGATCGTGCAGGTGGTGAATATCAACAACGGGAACCGCTTCGAGACCTATGTCATCAAGGCCCCGCGCAAGTCGGGCACCATCACCCTCAACGGGGCGGCGGCCCGGCTGGGCCTGGCCGGCGACAAGGTGATCATCATCTCCTCCTGCTACAAGGAGGACGCCGAGGCCAGAAAGCACCAGCCCAAGATAGTCTGCGTGGACGACAAGAACCGCATCGCCAAGAAGACCAAGCTATGACCCGGGACTGCATCTGCCTGATACTGGCGGCGGGCCAGGGAACAAGGATGAAGTCCGGCCTGGCCAAGGTCCTGCATCCGCTGTGCGGAAAGCCGCTGGTGGAGCACGTGGCGCGCTCGGCCCAAACGGCCGGGGTGGCCCGGACCGTGGTCATCGTGGGCCATCAGGCCGAACAGGTCAAAGAATCACTTAAAGGTCTGGAGGTCGAGTTCGTGCTGCAGTCCCCGCAGAAGGGCACCGGCCACGCGGTGATGCAGGCCCTGCCCATCATAGAAAAATTCGCCGGCGAACTGCTGGTGCTTTACGGCGACGTGCCGCTGATAAAACCGGCCACCATTGTCTCCCTGCTCAAAAAGCACCGGGAGGAGCGCAACGCCTGCACCATGCTAAGCACGATCATCGACCAGCCGGGGGGCTACGGCCGGATCATCCGCGACCAGGACGGCTCCGTATCAAAGATAGTTGAGGCCAAGGATGCCACCCCCGCCGAACTGTCCGTCAAGGAGATCAACCCGGCCATCTATTCCTTTGAAAATCAGAAGTTGGTAGAGGCCCTCTCACAGTTAAAGCCCAACAACAAGCAGGGCGAATATTACCTGACCGACGTGATCGGGATATTCAGAGCAAAAGGGATGAAGATCGCGGCCCAAATCGTGGCTGACAGCCGGGAGGTGCTGGGCATCAACACTCCGGAGGAACTGGCCGAGTGCGAGGAATACATTAGCAAGGGGAGATAGCTCCACTTATTGCTTTTGGTCATTGCGAGTTTAACGAAGCAATCCTCGGATGTCTTTTAGGATATGATACGCGAGTATTATTTCTATATACTGTCCAATAAATGGATCACGGTATTGTATACTGGCGTGACCAACAATCTTAAACGTCGTGTTGCGGAACATAAACAAAAGACTGAACTGATCATATGCATCAACCCAAAGTACATTGATCTATCATCGGAGTTATAAATAGCCCGGCGGGGATTGTTTCGTCGTTCCACTTGGCGGAACTCCCCGCAATGACTAAAAGGGAACACTAATCAAACAATATGACAACCACAGATTTTAAAAATCGCCCGGCCAAGGCCGGCCGTAACCGATACCTGCCACTGGCGGTGATGTTCCTGATCATCGTACTGGCGGTCATCGGCGGTTCGGTCTATCTGCGATGGCGGCAGAACCGGCAGGCCGATCTCAAGCAGAGAAAGGCCCAGATCAGGGTCGAGGTGCTCAATGGGACCAAGAAAAGCGGACTGGGACAGGAAGTGGCCCAGCAGCTGCGCAAAAGCGGCTTCGACGTGGTGGACATCGCCAACGCCGAGAACGACAGCTTCCCCGAGACGGTGGTGGTGGACCGGGCCGACGAAGGCCAGAGCAACGCTATTCTGGTGGCTGAAGAACTCGAATGCAAAAACATAATACCCCAACTAGAACCAACATCATTATTGGAGGTCACAGTAATAATTGGCCAAGATCATCTTAAAGAAAAGAAAAAAGGCTTCCTCGGCATCAGCTTCTGATGTCTTGAAGAAGAGGCCTGCAGCAAGGTCCAAGATCAAACCCGGCACCGCCAAGGCCAAGAGCCTGGCCCGGAAGAAACTGGCGGCGCCCAAAGCTAAAGCCCCGGCCAAGGTCCGGGTGGTCAGCCCCGGGCAACAGCTGGCCAGGGAGATCGCCCATCTGACCCTCAACAAGAAGGCCTTCGATGTGACGGTGCTGGACGTCAGGGGGCTTTCCACCGCCGCGGACTTTTTCGTGATCGCCTCAGGCGCCACCGACATCCAGATCCGGGCCATCCGCCGGGCCATCGAGGAGGGTCTGCAGCCCAAGGGCATCAAGGCCCTGCACATCGAGGGCGAAAAGACCGCCTCCTGGCTGCTGATGGATTACGTGGACGTGGTGGTGCACATCATGCAGCCCCGGGTGCGCGATTATTACAACCTGGAGGCCCTGTGGGGCGACGCCCCCAGGGAAGAAGTAAAGGATTAACGCCACTTATCAGTCATTGCGAATATGCTTCCCTGATAAACAGATGAAGCAATCCCTGTTATGTTAATTTTGCTTCTGATTTAAATCAGACATTTCAAATAGTGCGAAAAAAAAACATCATTGCGAGTCTGGGTTCTTTGCTGCACTAACGAAGCAATCTATTCACAATGTTTGGCAAAAAATATTTTATATATATTCTGGCCAGCAAGAAGAACGGTACTTTATATGTCGGGGTCACAAACGATCTTAAGCGTAGGGTGGCCGAACATAAAAATGGTTTTATTCCAGGGTTTACAAGAAAGTATAAAGTCGAACTGCTGGTCTATTTTGAAGCGTTTGATGAACCAAGGGCTGCTATCGCTAGGGAAAAACAGATAAAGGCTGGCTCAAGGGCAAACAAAGTAAGGCTTATCGAACGAGATAATCCAGATTGGATCGACCTGTTTGAAAAGATATAATACAAAGTTATTGTTTGTGGATTGCTTCGTTAGCTATATAAAATCATTCTCGCAATGACAGAATGGATTGCTTCACAAGTCAGGCAGGGCTGTCGTTTGCAATGACGAAAAAGAAGATTTATGATAAAAGACTACCTGCGTAAAAACATATCCCAAACCATCGAACAGATTCTGGGGGTCAATATCCCGTTGTCCGAGATCGGACTGGAGAAGCCCAAGCAGGAGGGGCACGGCGATTGGTCCACCAATATCGCCCTGAACCTGTCCAAAGGCCTGAAGGAGAATCCCCGGAAGCTGGCCGACAGGATCACGGCCTCGCTGAAGCTTGATCCCGAGCTGGTGTCCCAGACCGAGGTGGCCGGGCCGGGGTTCATCAATTTCAAGCTGGCCTCCGGCTGGCTGTACAGCGAACTGGTGACCCTGCTGGACAAAAAGAACTCTTTTGGCTGCTGCGACCACGGGAAAAGGGAAAAGGTACAGGTGGAGTTCGTCTCGGTCAACCCCACCGGGCCGCTGCACGTGGGCCACGGCCGGGGCGCTTTTGTGGGCGATGCCATCGCCCGGCTTTTGCAGTCCGTGGGCTACCAGGTCCATCGGGAGTATTACATAAACGACGCCGGCAACCAGATCGACAAGCTGGGCCGCTCGGTGCTGGCCCGCTTGAATCAGATCTGGGGCCGGCCCTTTGAATTTCCCGAGGGCGGCTATCAGGGCGAGTACCTCAAAGATTTCGCCGCCCAGCTGGATTCCGAGCAGGGCGCCCGGCTAAAAGCCCTTCCGCCCGACCAACTGCTGTCCGAGGCCACCAGGATCTCGCGGGACGGCATGCTGGAGAACCTGAAGCTGTCGTTAAAAGACCTGAAGGTGGAGTTCGATGAATGGTTCTCCGAGGTCGGCCTGGTGGGATCCGGGGCCATCAGCAGATCATTGGGAGAACTGAAGAAGAAGGGCTATCTCTACGATCAGGACGGGGCGCAGTTCTTCAAGGCCAGCGAGTTTGGCGACGAGAAGGACCGGGTGGTGATAAAATCCACCGGCGAGCACACCTACTTTGCGGCCGACATCGCCTACATGCTGAACAAGTTCGGCCGGGGGTTCAAAAGGCTGATCTACGTCTGGGGGGCCGACCACCACGGGGACGTTCCCCGCATGAAGGGCGCCGCTAAGGCCCTGGGGCACGATCCGGATTCGCTGGAGTTCATCCTGATGCAGATGGTCCGCCTGATCGAGGAGGGCCGGGAGGTCAAGTTCTCCAAGCGCAGCGGGGTGATAGTCACCCTGGACGAACTGCGGGACGAGGTGGGGCCGGACGTGATGCGGTATTTCTTTTTGATGCGGCGCAGCGAGAGCCAGTTCGATTTCGACCTGGACCTGGCCCGCAAGCACTCCGACGAGAATCCGGTATTTTACGTTCAGTACGCCCATGCCCGGATCTGCAGCATCATCGACCATGCCCGGGAGAAGGGCATCGCCCGGACCAAGAGCGATCTGAGCTTACTCAAGGAGAAGGAGGAGATAAACCTTATCAAGGCCCTGCTGGAATTTCCCGGGGTAGTGCTGGGGGCGGCCCTGGCCCGGGAGCCGCACCGCCTGCCCACCTACCTGCAGGACCTGGCCGGGGTGTTCCATACTTTTTATCACCAGCATCGGGTGGTGACCGACGATGCCGGGCTGACCCAGGCCCGGCTGGACCTGTGCGACGCCGCCAGGATCGTGTTTGCCAACGGGCTGAGTTTGCTGGGGGTCAGCGCCCCGGAGAAGATGTGACCACCCCTTCTATCCCCTCCTTGAGTAAGGAGGGGAACGTGGGGTGGTTGGAAAAATGATGAAATTCAAAACCGATTACCTCGGCCACGATGCCCTTTACTGGCGCAGAAAAGAATCGGGGGCGCCCGGCTGGGATGATGAACAGACCTGGCAAACCTGGCGCAAGGAAATACTTGATCTTATCGCCTCCGATGGTTTCCCGCGCTCCGGGAAGATCCTGGAGCTGGGCTGCGGAGCCGGGAATGTTTCGCTGCTGCTTGCGGAAAAAGGCTATCAGGTATGCGGCATTGACATTGCTCCGACCGCAATAGAATGGGCCAGGGAGAAGGCCTTCAACGCGAAATTAAAGGCAAACTTTGAAGTCGGTGATGTTACGAAGCTTGGAAGGTGGGAGGATGGGACTTTTGATATCGTGATGGACGGGCATTGCCTGCACTGCATAATCGGGCAAGACAGGGCTGAAGTGCTGAAAGAAACATACCGGGTATTGAAACCGGGCGGGATATTCTATGTAAGCACCATGTGCGGGGAGCCCAAGGAACCGGAAGTAGTTAAAATGTTCGACGCCGAGACCCGGTGCATGGTTTGGGATGGAGTGGCCCGGAGGTATGTCGGGAAACCGGAAGATATTTTAAGGGAAGTCGAAGGGATGGGATTCAAGATCGTAAGGCATGAGGTGCAGGCAGGCAAGGATACAGAAGATAATCTGATGCTGCAGGCAAAAAAATAACTGGATTCCCGTCGGAGTTTATACTGAAATGTAATGAAGTGCGGGAATGACAAGAAGGGAATAATGCGCTACAAAGATGCGGGCGTCAACATCGACGCCGGGACCGAATCGGTCCAAAGGATAAAAAAACTGGTCCGCTCCACCTTCACCAGGAACGTGCTGACCGACATCGGCGGCTTCGGCGCCCTGTTCGACGGCTCGCTGAAGGGCTACCGGGAACCGGTGCTGGTCTCCTCCTGCGACGGGGTGGGCACCAAGCTCAAAGTGGCCCTGATGGCCAACAGGCACGACACGGTGGGCCAGGACCTGGTCAACCACTGCGTCAACGACATCCTGGTGCAGGGGGCGCGGCCGCTGTTCTTCATGGATTACGCCGCCTTCGGGCGGCTGGATCCCAGGATCCTGGAGCAGGTGGTAAAGGGCTTTGCCAAGGCCTGCCAGGAGAACGGCTGTTCGCTGATCGGCGGGGAGACCGCCGAGATGCCGGGCATGTATGCCGTCGGCGATTACGACCTGGCCGGGTTCATCGTCGGCGTGGTGGAGAAGAAGAAGCTGATCACCGGAAGGAACATCAAACCCGGCGACGCGGTGATAGGCCTGTCCACCAACGGATTGCAGACCAACGGATATTCGCTGGCCCGCAAGATCCTCTTTGAAAAATGCAGATACCAGACCAATACCTATCTTCCGGAAATAAAATCCACCGTGGGTGAAGCCCTGCTCAAGGTTCACCCGTCCTTCCTGGGGCCGGTCTCTCCGCTGATGGATAAGGGCCTGATAAAGGGCATGGCCCATATCACCGGAGGCGGTTTCTTGGACAACATCCCCCGGGTCCTGCCGGAGAAATGCGGGGTGGAGATTTCTCTCGGCTCCTGGCCGGTCCTGCCGATATTCGATCTTCTGCAGAAGAAAGGCAATGTTCCATTAGATGATATGTACCGGACATTCAACATGGGGATAGGGTTTGTGATGATAGTGGCCGAGCGGGATGTGAACGAAACGTTAAAAATGTTGAAAAAGTTTAAAACGTTCAAACCGTACGTGATCGGCCGGGTGGTGAAGGGGGCTAAAAAGGTAGTTTTAAAGTAAATCATGTAATGTTTTTATAAAAAATCAACGGAAGAAAGTTATTATTTATGGGACATGAAGAACAATTCATAAGAGCTTTTATTATTAAGGAAAAGAAAGAAAGGTATTTAACTTTATTGCAAACTCAGAAGGGTAGGCATAAAATAACCAGGCGCTTAGCTCACAGTTCTGATATTGATAATAAATGCATTCGTTTAATTCCCAATCATGAACAAACACCCAATAAAATATATAAAATATTGAAACAAAGAAATGCCCCCGAAATATGCCATGTGATTTCAGAAGATGTTAAAATTGATAATAAAGATTTGCCGTTGGAAGAAGCTTTGGTAAATATAATTGGCAAAGGGTCAGGTACAATTTTGTCATGCATCCCTGGCCAATTGGGATACTACGAAGGTGAAGATCAAAATGAAAGATATATTATATCTTTAAAATGAGTTGTTCTTAGGCTAAAGAAATATTAATACCTTTATGCGTTGCTAAAAAATATAATTATGAAGATCCTCGTCAACGAAATAGCCCAGGAGATCGCCACCGGTTCGCTGGCGTCCGATGCCGCGCGGCTTTACAAGAACAACGCCGATCTGTTCATCCGCAACGGCTTCCCCTGCGGCCGGGACGTCAGGCTGGAGGACGGCGACCGGCTGGTGCTGATCAAAAAGGGCGAGATGCCCAAACGCGAGGAGCTGGAACATCTGCTGATGGCCCGGCATACTCCCGGCGTCCACGATCGGCTGAAGAACGCCACGGTGGGCATCGCCGGGTGCGGCGGGCTGGGATCCACCGCGGCCGTGGCCCTGGCCCGGGCGGGGATCGGCAAACTGATCATCGCCGATTTCGATGTGGTTGAGCCGTCGAACCTGAACCGCCAGCAGTATTTCGTGGAGCACATCGGCCAGCCCAAGGTGGAGGCCCTTAAGGAGATCATCCTCAAGGCCAATCCCTTTGCCGAAGTGGAATGCCATCAGGTGCGCATAACCCCGGACAATGTGTCCCAGCTATACAAAACGGCCGATGTGATCGTGGAAGCCTTCGACCTGGCCGACCAGAAACTGATGCTGGCCGAGGCGGTCCAGAAACAGATGCCGGACAAACCCCTGGTGATCGGCAATGGCATGGCCGGCTGGGGCGACAACAATCTTTTAAGGACCCGGAAAGTGGGAAATATCCACATCTGCGGCGACGAGGTCAGCGAGGCCGGGCCGGGCATGGGCCTGATGGCGCCCCGGGTGGGCCTGGCCGCCTGCATGGAGGCCAACCAGGCGCTGGAGATCCTGCTGGGGCCGGATCCCAGGATCCAGAGCTTCGTCGAACAGGAAAAACAAAATCTTTTGAATATAAAACAACCCAAAGGGGAAAGATGCTGAAGGTCAACGGGCAGGACCATCCCTGGCATCCGGGGCTGACCGTGGCCCTGCTGTTAAAGGAAAAGAATTACATATTTCACGCCATCATCGTCAGGGTCAACGACAAATACGTTCCCGGCGAGGATTACGATAAAACAGCCGTCAACCAGG
Organism: Candidatus Edwardsbacteria bacterium RifOxyA12_full_54_48; assembly: GCA_001777915.1. Classification (NCBI taxonomy): domain Bacteria; phylum Candidatus Edwardsiibacteriota; species Candidatus Edwardsbacteria bacterium RifOxyA12_full_54_48. The sequence goes on from MFFN01000001.1 coordinate 142,267, forward strand.
GCGACGACGTCCAGGCCATCCATCTGATAACCGGCGGCTGATTCTGTCATGCGTTCTTTCATGATCTTCATATTCATCTCCCTGGCCATCCTGATCTACGCCCTGGTCAATTTCTATATCTTTTCCAAGGGGTGGCAGTCGCTGGACGGCGTCCGCCGGGAATGGCGGCTGGCCTATGGGGTGGTCTTCATCGCCCTTGCCCTGTCGTTCATAGCCGGACGATTCTTGGAGAGGGCCGGCAGCAGCGTTTTTACCGATATTTTGGTATGGACGGGCTCGTTCTGGCTGGCGGTGATGCTGTACGGCTTTCTGGCCTCGGTGCTGTCCGATATCCTGCTCTTGGCGGCAAATCTGTTTAAGGTTAAGACACTCCAGTTTCTGCTGACCGGAGCAGCTTGGAAACTATGGACATTCCTTGTCACGGCCGGGCTGATACTGATCATCACCCTGGCCGGGTTCTTCAACGCCTGCAATGTCCGGGTCAAAAAGCTGGAGATAAATATCCCCAAGAATGCCGGGCAGTTCAAAGAATTGAACATCACCATGGCCTCGGACATCCACCTGGGCACCATCATCGGCAACGGACGGCTGGGAAGGCTGGTGGACAAGATCAACGCCACCGATCCCGACCTGGTGATCCTGGCCGGGGACATAGTGGACGAGGACATCGGGCCGGTGATCCGCCGGGACATGGGCAAGAAGCTGAAAGAGATACAAGCCCGCTACGGGGTGATCGGCATCACCGGCAACCACGAGTATATCGGCGGGGTCAAGAAGGCGGTGGAATACCTGGAGGCCCACGGCATAAAAATGCTGATGGACGACAAGGTGCTGATCGCCGATGCTCTATGGATAGTGGGCCGCAAGGACCGCAGCGGGGCCAGGTTCGACGGAAGCCCCAGAAAGCCGTTGAAAGATATCCTCTCCGGCCTCGATCAAAATTTGCCGGTGATCCTGCTGGACCACCAGCCCTTCGCTCTGGAAGATGCCGTGTCCAACGGCGCCGACCTTCAGCTGTCGGGCCACACCCATCACGGACAGCTATGGCCGCTGAACCTCATCACCAACCGGGTCTATGAAAAAAGCTGGGGATATCTGAAAAAAGGAAGTACCCATTATTATATCTCCAGCGGGGCCGGCACCTGGGGGCCGCCGGTGCGGATCGGGAACAGCCCGGAGATCGTCAGCCTCAAGATCAGTTTCAATAAATAAATACCTTCAGGAATTTTCAGACAGATGCTATCAGACCAATTCGGCAGAAAAGTGAACTACCTCCGGGTGTCGGTCACCGACCGCTGCAACCTGCGTTGCCGCTACTGCATTCCCCAGGATGGCGTATCGTTGAAAAAGCACGATGATATGCTGAGCTTCGAGGAGATCGAGACCATCGTCCGGGCCGGGGTGGAGCTGGGCATCAACAAGGTGCGCCTGACCGGCGGCGAACCACTGTTGCGAAAGGGCTTTCCGGAGCTGGTGAAAAAACTGGCGGCCATCGAGGGCCTCAAGGACCTGGCCCTGACCACCAACGGCATTTTGCTGGGGCCCCTGGCCCGGGAACTGAAGCAGGCCGGCATCAAGCGGGTCAACGTCAGCCTGGACACCCTTAAGCCCGAAAGGTTCAAACAGATGACCGGCAGCGACCAGTGGCAGCAGGCCAAAGAGGGGTTCGAGAAGGCCCTGACGGCGGGCTTTGAACAGGTGAAGCTCAATGTGGTGGCGATAGCCGGCTATAATGACGACGAGGTGGAGGACTTCGTCAAATATGCCATGGACAAGCCGATACAGCTTCGGTTCATCGAATTCATGCCGGTGGGCAATAAATTTTGGGAGAAGGGCAAACAGCTGAATTCAAAGCAGCTGATAGAGCGGATATCAAAAATCACCGCCATCGTTTCGCTGCCTCCTTTGAAAAATTCGGTCGCCGAGGAATATCAGATAGTGGGCAGCCCGGCCACCCTGGGGTTCATCTCCCCCCTGTCGCATTCCTTCTGCCGCGGCTGCAACCGTCTGCGCCTGACTGCCGACGGTTTCCTGAAGCCCTGCCTGGCCTCGAAATACGAGGTCAACATCAAGGTCCCGGTCAGGGCCGGGCACGCCGGCAACGAACTGCGGCGGGTGTTCTACGAGGCCATGCGGCTGAAACCAAGGGCCCATAAGATGGACCAGGGATTCTCGGACAATATCCGGCATATGGCCGAGGTGGGAGGATGATGAAAAATGAAAAATGAAGAATCAAAAATCAAAAGTATTGTCAAATTGTCTCATGTTGGCTCCAATGGCCAGGCCCGGATGGTGGACGTCACCGAAAAAGAAAGGACCCGACGGATGGCCGCGGCCTCCGGCCGGGTGAAGATGAAGCCGGCCACCCTCGATCTGATCATAAAAAATCGCATCGCCAAGGGCGATGTGCTGGGCGTGGCCAGGATCGCCGGGATCCAGGCTGCCAAGCGGGCCCATGAGCTGATCCCGCTGTGCCACCCGCTGGGGCTGACCCAGGTGGATGTCGAGTGCCGGGTGAATAAAATAAAATCTTTGGTTGAAGTAACCAGCACTGTGTGCTGTGCCGACCGCACCGGGGTGGAGATGGAGGCCCTGACCGCGGCGGCGGTGGCCTGCCTGACCATCTACGACATGGCCAAGGCGGCGGACAAGGGGATGGTGATCTCGGATGTCAAACTGCTGGTGAAGCGGGGCGGGAAGAGCGGGGATTGGAGAAGGGATTGAAAGTCCCCTCTGGGGAAAAGACCACCCCGCATGTCATCCGCGATGTATTGAGGAAGATATTGTAGGGGCGTTCGGTCGAACGCCCGGACCCCTCCCTGCCCTCCCCGATGCGGAGAGGGAAATTAAATTTAAAATAATGGGCAAAATAATATCCATAAATATCAGCACCCGCAAGGGAGAGAAGAAGACCAGCGTTCAATCAGCTGTTCTTAAAGAGAACCACGGGATAGTGGGCGATGCCCATGCCGGGGACTGGCACCGCCAGGTGAGCCTGTTGGCGGCGGAGAGCGTGGACAAGATGCGGGGCAGGGGGATCGAACTGCACCCCGGCGATTTCGCCGAGAACCTGACCATCGAGGGGATTGACCTGAAAGGTTTGAAGATCGGGCAGAGGCTGAAGATCGGTTCGGAGGCAATTTTGGAGATAACCCAGATCGGCAAGGAGTGCCATAACGGCTGCGCCATAAAACGGCTGGTGGGAGACTGCGTGATGCCGCGGGAGGGCGTGTTTGCCAAGGTGATAAAAGGTGGGGAAATTAAAATTGAAGATAAAATAGAGGTTATTTGATTATGTGGATATCACAATTAAAAATGAACAATATAAGGTCTTTTGCGGAATTTGATTATACTTTTTCTAATGGGATAAATCTTTTTGTTGGTAAAAATAACTCTGGTAAATCTACAATTCTAAGAGCACTTTATACTATTCAAGATTCAGACACTATTAAAGGTGATGATTCAAGAAAATTAACTAAAAATGGGTTTATTCAGGTCGTTGTAGAAAATATTTCACATTTCGTACATGCACCGGGTTCCCAAGTTAATGGATTAAAGATAACCCAAAATTATTCCGACACACAAAGGGTGGGACCCAAAGTTACAGACAAAGATAACCCAGGTCATTCACTTGCTGCTACACCTTTTAAAAATTCTGAACCGGATAATATTATTTATCCTTTATTTTCAAAAAGAAAAAATAAAACCTACGCGCAAAGTATAAATGATAACTCAACAAAAATTATCAGTGGTGATTTTACAAATATTGTTTCCATTATTAATTCAATTATTGGCACAGATTTGCCTATTAGAAATGAATTTATAGAATCGTTTAAAAATATTTTTGAGTATGAAATAGCTACATTTTCTTACGGGAATGGAATGGATGCTGGTTTGGCTGTGACACGTTTTGATAATATTATTCTCGAAAATATGGGGGAAGGTGTTGCACAGATATTAGGTTTATTGGCAATTTTATGTCGCGCAGAAGATAAGATTATTATGATTGAGGAACCAGAAAATGACTTGCATCCTGGGGCTTTAAAAAAGTTGTTGGAAAAGATTATCGATAAAGCTACTACAAATCAATTTTTTATAACTACTCACTCTAATATTGTTGCTAAATATCTTGGTAAATCTAAAGACATTAAAATATTTCATATAAAAAACGAAATAAAAGAGAGAATTCCTTTATCAACAGTTGATGAAGTGAAATCGAACGAAGATAAAATAAGATTGTTAGAAGATTTGGGATATGAATTACAGGATTTTGATATTTGGGATGGGTGGTTATTCCTAGAAGAATCTACAGCAGAAAGGATGATTTGCGAGTATTTCATACCGTTATATGCACCAAAACTTAAGAATAAAGTAAAAACCGTATCATGTATGGGTAATTCACATGTCGAAAATAGATTTGAAGCATTTTACAGCAATTTTTTATATACGCACCTTACTCCGGTTTATGAAAATAAAGCTTGGGCAATAATTGATGGCGATGAAAAAGGCAAGGTGATTGTCGATGCATTGAGAGCTAAATATAAAAAATGGAAACCCGAACATTTTGACTATTTTATTAAGGATGCTTTTGAATTCTATTATCCTGAAATATTTCAGGATGAAGTAAAAAGAGTACTGGCAATTAAAGATTTTAAGTCATCTTGTGACGAAAAAACAAACCTGCTGGTTAAGGTTTTAGAGTGGTCTGAAAGTAATAAAGATGAGGCAAAAAAGCATTTCGATTTTGTTGCGATAGATGTTATAGAAAAATTACAAATGATTGAAAAGAGTTTGTTTGGATAATGGCTAAAATTAAAATCGCCATCATTACAGTCTCTGATAAAGGCGCGGCTGGACAGCGGGAGGACCTTTCCGGCCCGGCCATCAAAGAAATGCTATCCGGCCTGGATGCCGAGATCGTGGCCGCCGAGATCATCCCCGATGAGCGGATACTGATTGCCGAAAGGCTGATACACCACGCCGACAAGGCCTGCTGCGACCTGATCCTGACCACCGGGGGCACCGGCTTTTCCCCGCGGGACGTCACTCCCGAGGCCACCCTGGAGGTGATAGACCGCCCGGTGCCGGGCATCCCCGAGGCCATGCGGGCGGCCTCTTTGGGCAAGACCCCGATGGCCATGATCTCCCGGGCGGCGGCCGGCATCCGGGGCCGGACCCTGATCATCAACCTTCCCGGCAGCGTCAAGGCGGTCAGGGAGAACCTGGAGGTGATCCTGCCGGTGCTGCCCCATGCCATCGAGATACTGCGGGGAGCGGGCGGCGAGTGCGGCAACCAATCGAACGGCAAGAAAAGAGGGATATTAAAATAACCACCGAAACACGGAGGTCCTGAAAATACTAAAAATGCATTCAACCCTGTTGTTAGGTTAATCCCGTTTTTGTAAATTCAGTGTCTCTGTGGTGAAACATATTAAACGGTAAGAAATAAAATCGGAATATAAATTGCGAGGTGAACCCATGGCCATGGACAAGACCACTTCCCAGCACAACCGCTGTTCCTTCTGCGGAAGGGCCGCCAGCGAGGTGGCCCACCTGATAGACGGCCGGGAGGCCGCCATCTGCGGGGACTGCGCCATAATCTGCAGCGACATCCTGAGCAAGGAGAAGAAGATCAACGGCTTCCTCACCAAGGAGGAACTGCCCATTCCGGTGGAGATCAAGGCGGTGCTGGACGAGTACGTCATCGGGCAGGACCGGGCCAAGAAGGCCCTGGCGGTGGCGGTCTACAATCACTACAAGAGGATACTCTGCGCCGGCACCAATCCCGAGGTGGAGCTGGACAAGAGCAACATCCTGGTGATCGGGCCCACCGGCACCGGAAAGACCATGCTGGCCCAGACCATGGCCCGCCTGCTCAAGGTGCCGTTCGCCATCGCCGACGCCACCACCCTGACCGAGGCCGGATACGTGGGAGAGGACGTGGAGAATATATTGGTCCGGCTGCTGCAGTCGGCCAATTACGATTTGAAGAAAACAGAGATCGGCATCGTCTACATCGACGAGATAGACAAGATCACCCGCAAGTCCGAGGGGCCGTCCATCACCCGCGACGTCTCCGGCGAGGGGGTCCAGCAGGCCCTGCTCAAGATCCTGGAGGGCACCCTGGCCCACGTGCCGCCCCAGGGCGGCCGGAAACATCCCGAACAGCCGCTGGTGCCGGTGAACACCAAGAACATCCTGTTCGTCTGCGGCGGGACCTTCGACGGGCTGGAGAAGATCATCAGCTCCCGGATCGGCACCAAGAGCCTGGGCTTCGGGGCGGAGCTGCGGGAGAAGGGCAAGGTGCCCATCGGAGAGGTGCTGGCCAAGGTCCAGCCGGACGACCTGCTGAAGTTCGGGCTGATCCCGGAGCTGATCGGGCGCCTGCCGGTGATCTGCACCCTGAACGACCTGGACAAGGAAGCCATGATAGATATCCTCACCAAGCCCAAGAACGCCCTGGTCAAGCAGTACCAGACCTACTTCAGCCTGGAGGGGGTGGAGCTGGAGTTCCTGCCCGAGGCCCTGGAGGCGGTGTCCGAGGAGGCCCTGAAGCGCAACACCGGGGCCCGGGGCCTGCGCGCTGTTCTGGAGGGGACCATGCTGGACATCATGTACCAGCTGCCATCCAACAAGAACATCGCCAAGTGCATCATCGGGCGGGAGGTGGTGGTGGGCAAGCAGCAGCCGCGGTACATCATGAAGGACGAGCAGGAGGCGGCCGCCTGAGCATTGTTTATTGCTAACGTAGTGCGACACAGACCCGCTTCTTTAATTGTCATTCCGGGCTTGACCCGGAATCCAGTATTTTGTCTTTCCGGATCCCTGCCGGAGTCCGCACTGAATGCAATGAAGCGTAGGAATGACGGTCTTTGGCACCACAATTGAATCCTATGGATCCTGTCCATTTGATCTCCGCCTGGCCGAGCTGTGAAACATCATACAAAGGAATATATAATGAAGAAGAACACCGTGGTCATCGGGGCCCAGTGGGGGGACGAGGGCAAGGGCAAGATCGTCGACCTGCTGGCCCGACAGGCCGATGCGGTGGCCCGATTCCAGGGAGGGGCCAACGCCGGGCACACCGTCAAGGCGAATGGCCGGGAATTCGTGCTGCATCTGCTGCCGTCGGGCATCGTCCATCCCAAAAAGCTGTGCTTCATCGGCAACGGGGTGGTGCTGGATCCCCAGAGCCTGATGGAGGAGATCGCCCAGGTGAGGTCCCAGGGAATAAAGGTCGAGGGCCGGCTGAAGATCAGCCCGCTGTGCAACCTGACCATGCCCTATCACAAGATGCTGGACCGGGCCCGGGAATCGCAGGGCCCCGGCGCCATCGGAACCACCGGCCGCGGCATCGGCCCCAGCTACATCGACAAGGTTGGCCGTCTGGGCATCAGGCTGGGGGACCTTCTGCAGTTCGATGCCTTCGCCCATAAGCTCAAGGAGAATCTCAAAGAAAAGAATTTCCTGCTCAAAAATTATTACCGGGCCTCGCCGGCATCCTATGACGCCATCATCAGGGAATACCGCAAATATCCGGCCCTGCTCAAGCCCTACCTGGCCGACGTCTCCCTGCTGCTGAACCAGCTGATGGCCTCGGGAAAAAAGGTGCTGTTCGAGGGGGCCCAGGGCACTTTCCTGGACATCGATTTCGGCACCTATCCCTTCGTCACTTCGTCCTCCACCATATCGGGCGGAGCCTGCACCGGGCTGGGCATCGGGCCGGCAGGGGTGGGCAGCGTGCTGTTGGTGGCCAAGGCCTACACCACCAGGGTGGGTAACGGACCATTCCCCGCCGAGTTCGACCCCCGGATGGCGGATTTCATCCGGCGAAAGGCCGGCGACGAGTTCGGCCGGACCACCGGACGCCCCAGGCGTTGCGGCTGGTTCGATGCGGTGATGATCAAACGGGCGGTGCAGGTCAACGGTGCGGACCAGATGGCGGTCACCAAGCTGGACGTGCTGGACGGGATCAAAAAGTTGAAAATAGCGACCTCCTACGGGATCAAGGGCGGGGGCTATCCCTGGACCACCGAGGAGCTGGCCCGTTGCCGGGTGAGATACATCACCCTGCCGGGCTGGGACCAGCCCACCGGGGGGGTCCGCAGCTACGCCAAACTGCCAGCCAACGCCAAAAGATACCTGCAGACCATCGAAAAGCTCACCGGGGCCAAGATCTCCATCGTCTCGGTGGGCCCGGATCGCGAAGCCACCATCCTTAGGGCATAGGGTGGTCACTTTATTTGCTTGACCTGATGGGTTTTTTATTGTAAAATCAACAGATTCCGTTAAAAGCACGATATTTTGACTCAAGAGCCAGTAGCTCAGCCGGCAGAGCACCGCCCTTTTAAGGCGGGAGTCATGGGTTCGATTCCCATCTGGCTCACCACTTCGGTCATCAATAATCTCTATATGGAGGTGTAAAATGGCGCCTCAGGATGTTTTGAAAAAGGTAGTCCTGTTCAAATACCTTTCGCCCGCCGAGCTGGAATCGCTGGAGAGCAAGCTGGAGAAGCGGAAGGTCGCCAAGGACACGGCGATATTCCAGGAGGGGACCGCCGGCAACGAGATGTACCTGATCACCAGCGGAGAGGTGGAGATCAGCATCAAGCGAAACGATTCCAAGCTGGTGCTGGCCGAACTGGGGGAGAGCTCCTTCTTCGGGGAGATGGCCCTGATCACCGACAAACCCCGCACTGCCACCGCCACCGCCGCCATCGACAGCGAGATCTACGCCCTGTCCAAGGAGGAGTTCCAGAGGCTGCTGATGAAGGAGCCCCAGCTCTCCGCCCGGATGCTGCTGGCCATCTCCGAGATCCTGTGCGACCGGATCCAGTCCACCAACGAGAACCTGGAGACCTATTTCCTGATCAACCGGGCGATCGTTGACAACGAGCAGTTCCGCCGGCTGTACATCCACAGCCACGTAAAATAATCCAATCATAAAATGATGTCCCCATCGACTAGCGGTTAGGTCACCACTCTTTCAAGGTGGCGGCACGGGTTCGAATCCCGTTGGGGACGCCATTTTTTGTGCCCTGCCATCGCCTTGGATCCAGCGGTTTGGTGTTTCCCCTTGATCGGTGCCCGGTGTGATCTCGAACCAAGCCGTTGGGCGCCAAGGATAAAAAAAAATAAAAAGCACTTGACAACCGGCCTGGTAAATTGCTATTATTAGCCCTGAATTAAGACCTGATGAAATATATTTTAAATATATTCAAGCTTTAAGGAGGTGAGGGACCGGTATTCCTAACTCTGTAGGGTTATCTTAGTTCACTAAACAATAGTGTTTCCCTAAACAAACGGCACCATATATTGTAGTGCCGGGCGTATCAAATGAAGATAATCTAAATTAACCAACACAATTTAGGAGGTCAAACAAAATGAAGCGAATTGTATCGGTATTCGCGGTTCTGATGATGGTAGCCGGTCTGGCTATGGCAACCCCCTCGATGTACGGAAGCACCGGACTGGTAAGGACCATTGCTCCCGACAACTGCGGCCCGATGAGCTTCGGGATCGGTTTTCGCGGGTTCCTCTCCATGGGCGATTATGACACCAACTTTTCCTGGATGAACATCGATATGGTTCCCATGGGCAACCTTGCCTTCAACGACATGCTGGAGCTGTCGATCGCCCCGACCTACACTTTCAATCAGTGGTCCATGACCACCCCGGACACCTCCGCCTGGAGAAGCGGCTCCAAGGACACCCGGATCGGCCTGAAGGCCACCTTCCTGCGGGGAGAGGGCTTCAACATGGGCGCCTATCTGGGATACGACTACCGCTGGAACAAGAAGTTCAGCGGATATTATGCCTGGGTCGATGAGGCTTGGGAGAAGGATTCCAATTACACTCCGACCGGCGCGATCCATTTCACCCTGATCCCCGGTTACAACGCCGGCAACTTCAAGGCCCACCTCAACCTGGGCATGGCCATGAACCTGGACAAGTATGATTTCGGTGATGGCGTCAACAGGATCTATCCGAACATCGGGATCCCGTTCGGTCTGGGCCTGTCCTACAACGCCGGCATGGTGACCCCGTTCCTGGAAGTCACCGGCAAGGCCGGCATCGACACCAGCAAATACCTGCAGGTTACCGACACCGGGTTTGACAGCATCAGCCGCGGCATCATGAACAATCCCTTCTGGGTCACCGGCGGACTGCGCTTCGACTTCGGTTCCATCAAGATGGATCTGGGCGGCGAAATGAACATGCAGACCGACGACTCCACCATCCTGAATCCGACCATGACCCGTCAGTTGGACTGGCAGGTGTTCATGGGCCTGGCCTACACCAAGTGCAACCTTGGTCCCAAGGTCCCGGCCACCGCTATCATCTCCGGCAAGGTCACCGACAAGGCCGGCAAGGGCCTGGCCGCCATGGTCATGGCCGGCGGCATCACCGCCAACACCGACCCGGCCACCGGCGCCTACACCCTGAGCGGCGTGCTGATCGACAAAGCCCCGGTGGAGATCAAGGCCGACGCCAAGGGTTACATCGCCAAGCAGGCCTCCATCATGCTAAGCAAGAAGAACAAGAAGGTTCCTGCCATGCAGGACTTCACCCTGGAGCTCAAGCCCATTCCGCCCAGCGAGATCACCGGCAACATAATCGACTACAAGACCGGCAAACCGGTGCCCACCACCTTGGCCTTCAAGGATGCCAAGGGCAAGGTTCAGACCGTCACCACCAACGAAAAGGGCGCCTACACCATCAAGCTGGAGCCTGGCAAGTATGATGTGGTGGCTACCGCCGAAGGCTATAAAACCAGCAACTTCGTGGTTAACGCCGCCGACGGCAAGCCGGTATCCAAGAACGCCGGCCTGGTCAAGATAAAAGAGAAATTCACCTTTAACAACATCAACTTTGCCACTGGCAAGGCCGTCATCACTCCGGAGATCGAGACCGCCCTGCAGCCCCTGCTGAAGGTGCTGTTGGACAACCCGGACCTGAAGGTCGAGATCGGCGGACACACCGACGCCATCGGTTCCATGACCGCCAACCGCAGGCTGTCCCAGGCCCGGGCCGACGCAGTGGTGGCTTGGCTGATCACCCAGAACGTCAAGTGCCAGATGACCTCCAAGGGTTACGGCGAGGACAAACCCATCGCCAGCAACAAGACCAAGGCTGGACGGGCCGAGAACCGCCGCATAGAGATCGACGTAGTCGAATAACCGGAATATCCGACCCAAAAAAGACCCGCAGAAATGCGGGTCTTTTTATTTTGCTTAAAAGGAAAGAGGCGACCTGTGAATCGCCTCTACACAATTGTGTCATTCCCGCGAAGGCGGGAATCCAGTGGAAACCTGCCGCTTTATGGGGCAAGCCCAGCACTTTCTTATAAGTGCCCATAGCCCCTCTGCAAGCGTTTACTCCGAAGAAAGCTGGGGATGATCCCCGCCGTGGCGGTGGGGGTCTGCGGCGGTTGAACGTGTTCGAAGGGAATCAACAAATAATCTGGATTCCCGCCTTCGCGGGAATGACATGCCTGCCTTCGTCAACCTGTCCGCAAATGGGTTATTACGCAATGATTATCTTTTGCCTTTCTTGATTTTCTTGGACTGCTGCCAGAGGGCCTCCATCTCGTCCAGCGAAACTTCCTTGAAGGACTTCTTTGACTTTTTAAGGGACCTTTCGATGTGCTGGAAACGGGAGGTGAACTTGTCTATGGTCCCGCGCAAAGCCCCTTCGGGATCCACGTTGAGAAAGCGGGAGAGGTTCACCAGGGTGAAAAGAATATCGCCCAATTCATCGGTGATCTCCTTTTTTCGCCCACCGGCGTAGGCCCGGGAGAATTCCTCCAGCTCCTCCTCCAGCTTGGCGAAGGCCCCGTCGATATGCTCCCAGTCGAAGCCCAGCCGGGCGGCCTTGTCCTGTATCCTATGGGCCTTGAGCAGGGCCGGCAGGTGCTTGGGCACCCCGTCCAGGGCCGAGGGGCGGTCCTTTTTCTTCTCCCGGTACTTTATCTCCTCCCAGTTGAGCAGGACCTCGGCGGCGTCCTTGACCTTGGTCTTGGCGAATATATGGGGATGGCGGCGGGTCATCTTCTCCATCTGTCCGGCGATCACCTCTTGGATGCCGAACAATCCGGCCTCCCGGGCTATCTGGGCATGGAAGATCACCTGGCCCAGCAGGTCTCCCAGTTCCTCCTGAAGTTTCTTCGGGTCGTTCTCCTCGATGGCCTCCACCACCTCATAGGCTTCCTCGATGATGTACGGCTTCAGGGTGCGGTGGTCCTGGGCCCGGTCCCAGGGGCAGCCGCCCGGCGCCCGCAGGCGGGCGAACAGGGAGACCAGGTCGTTAAAGGTTTGTTTACTAGTTAGTTTACTGTTGACTGGTTTAAGGTTAGTTTTGATTTGCATTTGATACCTTTATCTGTTAACTATTATCCTGGGCAGCAGGGGGTTGATCCTGGTGACCACCTCATAGTTGATGGTGCCTATCCATTGGGCCAGCTGTTCGGCGCTGATCTGCTCCTGGCCCTGCCTTCCCAGCAGCACCGCCTCGTCCTCCAGCTTGACCCCCGGGATGTCGGTGATGTCGGCCAGGCAGAGGTTCATACACACCCGGCCCCTGATGGGCGCTCTTTTGCCCTTGATCAGCACATGGGCGGTGTTGGAGAGCCTGCGGTCATATCCGTCGTAATAACCGACCGGCAGGACCGCCAGCCTGGTCTTTCGGGTGGTGCGGTAGGTGCAGCCGTAGCTGATAAAAGATCCGGAAGGGACGGTCTTGACCTGGGCCACCCGGGTCTTCCAGGACAGCACCGGTGCAAGGCTGAACCCGGGATCGCTGTCCCGGACGGCCAGCATGGTCTCCCGGGAGGGCCACAGCCCATAGAGGCCGATGCCGATCCGGGCCAGATTTTTATGGGTGTCGGGGAATATCAGAGCGGCTGCGGTGCAGGCCACATGATTCACCGGAGCGGAGTGTCCCAGCTTTTCCAGCCGGGCGATCATCCGTTGGTAATTCTCCTTTTGGGAATCGGGATAACTGCGGTCGGTGGTGTCCTCTATATTGGCGAAGTGGGTGGAGTAACCCTCCAGAAACAGATGGGGATATTTTTTGATCAGGGCCGCCAGGCTTATGGCTGCCGCCAGATCAACCCCTTGGCGGTTGGTGCCGGTCTCCAGTTTTATGTGGAGGGGGATCTTTTTTTTAATTTTTATTTTGGCCAGGGCCAGAACGGTCTCCTGGTTGTATGCCGTCAGCCGGATGTCGTTCCTGGCCGCTTCGGCCAGACGGCCCAAGGGCACATAGCCCAGCAGCAACAACGGTTTTCTGACGCCCTGTTCTCTTAATGCCACCGCCTCATCCAAAGAATTCAGCCCCAGCCAGTCCACCAGCTTCGATCCGGCCAGTATCGATGCCACTTCAGGCAGGCCATGCCCGTAGGCGTTGGATTTTATCACCGGCATGAATTTGGCCTGCGGCCCCAGCAGCTTTCGGAAAGCCCGGATATTGCCGAGCAATGCCGCCCGGTCGATCTCCACCCAATTGATATTTTTATTCATATAACCTTATCCTGTTGGCAAGTTTATGTTATTCTACTACTAATCACACACGGGTTGCAAGTTTTTTTAAAAAAAATATTGCTTTTTGGGTAAAAATATGGTAAAAGTATAAGATAGCATAGAGGTAAAGCATTATGGCTGATGAAATTAAACAACCGTTGCCGCCGGCCAGCATAGAATCCCTTTTCTATATGCTGGCCACATCGGCGATGGTAAATTTGGGGCAGGTGCCAGAACCCACAAATCAAAAGACCACAGTCAAACTGGAGCTGGCCAAACACAATATCGACACCCTGGGGGTACTGCAGAAAAAGACCGCCGGAAACCTTACATCGGATGAATCCAGGCTGCTGGACGAGCTGCTGTACGATCTGCGCATGAAGTTCGTCCGGGCTACATCCCAGAACGAGAAAAAATAAACTTATTTGGAAAAGGAGCGGAGCATGTTTAAGAACAGGTCACTGTTGGCGTTGCTGGTTATAGCCGGGTTTCTTTTCAGCGCCGGGATCATTTCCGCCCAGCAGGGCAACCTGGTCCATAAAGTGGTGGAGGGGGAAACCCTGTGGGAGCTGGCCGGGAGATATTTTCAGAATTCCTTCTCCTGGCCCCTGATCTGGGAGGCCAACAAGGAGATCATCGCCGACCCCCACTGGATCTATCCCGGCCAGGATCTGGTGATCCCTCCCCAGACCGTTTCGGGGCAGGTGACCGCGCCGGATACCGCCGCCGGCCAGCCCGAGATGCAGGCCGAGGCAGCAACCCAGGAGGAGACCCCGGCCGAGGAGATGGTCTATGAGCCGGAGCCGGCCAAGGAGACCCCGGCGGTCTCGGTAAGAAAAACCCAGGCTATGGGGTATGTTAAAAGGCCGACCCCGGTGGTATCGGAGCTGATGGCTTTCGAGGCCGGCTTCATCAGCGATGAGCTGGACAAGCCCACCGGCCACATCATCGGCAGCGACCGCAAGGATATCGAAGCCATGATGGCCAACGATCCGGTGTATATCAACCTGGGATCGCGCGACGGGGCCAAGCCGGGCGATAAGCACGCCCTGTACCGGGTGGGACAGAAGGTGAAGCACCCCCAGAACGGAAAGAACCTGGGCAAGATCATCAATATCGTGGGCGTTCTGGAGGTGACGGATGTCGAGGAGAAAACCTCCCGGGCCAAACTGATAAAGACCTTCGACGGCATATCCCGCAAGGAGGCCTTCCGGCCTTACGTCCAGATAATAGTGCCCAAGGATGTGTCCCCGTTGCCGGTGCAAAAATCCAACCAGGGGTGCATCGTGGCTTTCAAACAGACCAACGCCACCGCCACCGAGTACAAAGTGGCTTATATCGACCAGGGCCTGGCCAACGGGATCATGCCGGGCGACGTTTTCGAGATATACCGTACCGGAACCATGGCCAGCGATCCCGACCGGGGCGGTAAAAATATCCTTCCCGAACTTATAATCGGACAGCTGCAGGTGTTATCGGCCAGGAACAACACCGCGGCTGCGGTGATCACCAATTCCAAGGTGGAGGATATTGTGGTGGGGGAGAAGATCCGGCTTATCAAACAGGTCCCCACCAGGTGACCCTTGCTGAACTGACATAAGATAGTTAGGGAAAATGGGACAGAAAAAAATGATCGGAGAAATAATGGTTTCCCTGGGCCATGTCTCGTTGGAGCAGATCAACCAGGCCAGACGGAGCCAGATGGATAATTCCGCCAAGCGATTGGGGGAGTGTCTGGTCGATCTGGGGTATATCACCAACGAAGATGTCAACCGGGCGCTGGATATCCAGAGGATGGAATGATTTGCCCAGACGGGCGGGAAGGAAGTAACATGGGAGCATCCAATAAAAACCCCGATCTGCTTAAGAAAGTATACCTGTTCAACGATCTGACCCAGCCGGAGCTGGAGAAGATCCTGGCCCTGGCCTACGAGAAGGCCTATGAGAAGGAATCGGCCGTCTTTCAGGAGGGCGAGATCGGCGACGCCTTCTACATAGTCGACCAGGGGCAGGTCCGGATATCCACCATGGTCCCGGGAGTTGGGGAAGAGGCGCTGAAGATCCTGCGGCCGGGGGATTATTTCGGGGAGATGGCCCTGATAGACGACTTTCCCCGCTCGGCGGCCGCCATCGCCCACGAGGGCGAGGTCAAGCTGCTGGCCATCTACAAGCGGGATTTCAAAAAGCTGATGGCCGAAGACAAGGAGATGGCCTACAAGCTGATGGCGGTCTTCATAAAGACCCTCTCCACCCGCCTGCGGGACACCAACGACAAGCTGAAAAATATCTTCGCCATAGCCAAGTCTTTTTAACCGATTTTGACGGAACGAGGTTGGAACATCCAACCTCGTTCCGTCTGTTTTTCGGAAGGAATTTCAATTTAATTGATCGGGAGAAAATGATGTCAAAAATCACCAGCCTGGCGGCCATATGTTTGGCGTTGTCGGTCGCTTCCTGCTGTCACCAGAAGACTGTTGTTCCGGCGGGAACCTCTCTCAAGGTTGAAATTGAAGTGATTGCCAAAGATCCCGCAAAATTTTCGGATCGGCTGCTGGAAACCGAAGGGGTCCTGAAAAATGCCGGCGGCAATTATTTCACCGACCTGAGGCTGGTCCTGACCGGGAATAAAGGGGGGGAGATCGAGGTGACCGCCTGGGCCCCTCTAGAGGTGCCTCCGCCCAGGCCGGGTCCCAACCGGCCCCGCCGACCCAAAGTGATGTCCGATTTTCTGGACAGGAGGATGCGGCTGACCGGGCGGCTGGAGGACCAGGGCGGAAAGTTGATCCTCCGGGTGGAAAAGGCCGAGGAGATCATCGACCGGGAGGGGACCGATGAGAAGTAATGTTTTATCCGGCCTGATCCTGGTGGCCCTGCTGGCAGTCCCGGCCGGGGCCATGCCCCCCCGTTCCGGGGTGAGCGAGCCGGCCTCGCTGGCGGCCCTGCGGCTCAAGGGGCTGGATAGTCCGCGGGACGGCCTGATCCAGCAGCTGCGGACCAAGGACGCCGCGGCCAAGATCAGCGGCAGCCGCAGTTATCCGGTGGTGATGGGATATTTCACCGATCTGGCCGGCACCAACACCCAGGGCGAGTTTCAGGCCATGCTGTTCAGCACCTCCAGCGGGATAAAATCGGTCAACAATTATTACCGGGACATGTCCTACAATGCCATGAGCTGTTCCGGAAGCGTTGACGCCTGGCGCAGCAGCAACAATACGGTTGCCTATTACTCGGTCGACGGCGGCACCAGCGACGGCACCACCCAGAACACCTACGAATTCATCAGGAAGGTCCTGGCCCACGCCGACTCCTTCGTCAACTTTGCGGCTTCCGGCTATGACCAGAACAACGACGGCTACGTGGATGTGCTGTGGGTGGTTCACGCCGGCAAGGGGGCGGAGGAGGGCGCCAGCAACATCTGGTCGCACAGTTTCCAGCTGACGGGGTACACCGGGGGCAGTGCCTACATAACCAAAGATCCCTGGCCGGGTCATGCCGGCCAATACCTGAAGATAGACAGATACATCATCATGCCGGAGCGGACCAATTATGCCGACGGCAACGGCGGCACCACAGAGATGATCGGCTGCGGGGTATTCTGCCACGAATTCGGACATGCCCTGGGGCTGCCGGACCTTTATGACACCGGCGGCTTCAGCATCTCCGGCAGCGGCCTGGGGCTTTTTTCCCTGATGGCGGCCGGCTCCTGGGGGGGCGATTATAACAGCGGGGCCACCCCGGTGGCGCTGGACGCGTGGGCCAAGAGATTTCTGGGATGGCTGGCGCCGGTGATGGTCAAGGCCAACGGGTCCTACAACGTCAACAGCACCCTGGCCACGGCCAGCAACAGCTCCTACCACCTGGCCCAGATGGGCAGCGAGGGGACCATGCAGTACTGGCTGGTGGAGAACCGCTGGAGAACCGCCGCCGGGCCTTTCAGCGGGGTGGCCTGGGACGCCAACCTGGCATCCCAGGGCCTGGGGATATACCATATCGACAGCTTCTACACCAGCGGTTCGTATTTTGCCAACAACCTGGTGAACGTCAACAGCACCAATGGCGCCTCACAGAACCGCCCCTACGGGGTGGCCCTGGAGGAGACCGATATCGGGGCTTTGGGCTACAGCTCCGAACTGTGGACCGGGGCCAATTACGGCGAGGCGGTGGACTTTTGGAGTTCGGCCACCCAGTCCGGCTTCGACAGCCTGGGGACCGCCTATCCGGTATCCTACCTGAACAACAACATCACCCGCTCCGGGATAGCGGTGATGGCCATCTCGGCCGCCTCGGCCGCCGTGGGCTGCAACATGTACGTCATCCCCGGGGGCGGCACCGATTTCAGCATCGGGATCATGCAGAACCCGGCCTTCACCCAGTATCTTTCGCTGGCGGCGGTGTCCGGCAGCCTGATGCCTTCGGCCCCGGCCCTGGATACTGCCCTGATGACGGTCTCGGCCCAGGTGGAGACCCTGTCCTTTGCCAAGCTATCCGATTGGACCTATAACTGCGAATACCAGCTCAAAATAGAAGGCCAGCACCATCTGCATCTGGCCGCAGTGGATTCCGGCGGAACCTGGCGCAGCGGCGACCGGTATTTTGAGGTGGTGGCGGCCAAAACTGCGGGCAATACAGTCAGCCCCAGATCCGCCCCCATTACGCTGAACCTCCCGGCCGGGGCCCTGGCCCGGGACCTGTATCTGGCAGTATTCGAGCCCCAGGCCAGCGACCCCCCGGGAACGGCCGTGATCGAACCGGTTCAGATCGGGCCGGCCGGAATGTCCCTGCTGAAACCGGCGATCCTGGAATTATCCTATGATCCCGTCTCGCTTGGCGAAAGGGACGAACTGCGTCTGGGCCTCCATCAATTCAAAGACGGCGTCTGGGAATACCTGCCGGGGCAGATCGATAAAAAGGTCCATAAGGTCATTGGGTCCATAAATAGCCTGGGGATCTACGCCCTGTCATGGGATGCCGGCAATTCGGCCCTGGCGGAGATCAACCATGGGACAAGCCCTGCCGTCTGGCCCAACCCCTTCCGCTCAGCGGTCAGGGTCAGATACCAGGTCAAGCACCAAGGGCCCATCAGTATCTCGATATACAATATCTTGGGGCAACAAGTAAACCAGGTCTTCCGGGGATACCGGCCGGCCGGGGATCATGATTTCAGTTGGGACGGCCGGGACGGCAACGGACGCCAGGCGGCCCCGGGCATATATTATTACAGGGTGAGCGGCGCTTCCTCCGATCAAACCGGCCGCATGGTATTGGTGAAATAAGGAGATGATGATGAAGAAGATCCTGATATATTCAGTGGCGGTGCTGACAGCCGCGATTCTGGGGTGCAGCAAGGAGGCCACCGCACCGGAGCCCGAGTTGACAGCCGCCCAGCTGCTATCCCAGGGCTGGACATATTTCAACGCCGGCAGTTTCTCCGCCGCTCTGAGCAGTTTCCAGCAGGCCAAGGCCAAGGACCCCGCATTGGTCGATGCCTACAACGGCATCGGCTGGTGCCAGGGGATAACGGGCCAAAATAACGAGGCCCAGGCAACCTTCAACAGCGGTCTGGCCAGGCAGGTGGCTAACAACGAAATGAGAGCCGGGCTATCCTTCGTTCTGGCCTCGCTCGACAGCTGCCCGGCGGCCGTCCGTAACGACAGCCTGGTGCTGGCCTCGGACAGCCTGTGGGAATTCTCCCATAAGTATTCATTGTCGGCCGATCAGATAATGAATTACAAAGAACTGAACCTGTTGCTGGCCGAATGTTACTATAAACTGGGCAGCTTCGGCGCCGCGCTGGATGCGGTTAAAAAACTGGATCCCCTGTTCACCGTGACCGATGTCAACACTTCGGAGGGGCAGTCCGAACTGCTGATGAAGATCGAGAGCCTGGGATCAACCATCTAACTGGTTGAAATTATTTCCCAGGGTTTTCAATTGACTATGGCGGGCAATTATTGTATCATAGCTTCTGACGGAGGGCCCTATGGATATCAGAAAATCCCCGGCCATCTTTCTGGGGGTCGTGATGCTGGCCGTCTCCGGTTGCTCTTCATCGGCCGATGACAACAATCGAACCACCTTGCAGAAGGCCCAGGACCTGGGGCGGGTGGAGATAAACAAATACCAGGGCCAGCGGCTGACCGATTTCGAGAAACTGCGGGACAACTCCATTCAGGGCCCGCAGAAGATCGATACCGCCAAATACCGCCTGATCATCGACGGCCTGGTGTCGGTCAAACAGGAATTGAGCTATCGCCAGGTGCTGGGGATGGAGCGGTATCAAAAGCTGCTGATACTGCACTGTGTCGAGGGATGGAGCGCCCGGGGGCTTTTCGAGGGGGTGCTGGTGGAGGATATTTTAAAACTGGCGGTTGTCAAGCCGGGGGCCAACACCCTGATATTCCATGCCGCCGACGGATACACCTCTTCTCTGCCGCTGAAAACCGTGCGGGACAAAAAGCTCCTGCTGGCCCATAGGATAAACAACCAAACCCTAACCGTCCGGTCGGGCTTTCCCTTTCAGCTGATAGCCGAGGACCAGCTGGGATACAAGTGGGTCAAGTGGCTGAAACGGATCCAGGTCTCCAACGATTCCACCTATCGCGGTTTCTGGGAAAGCCGGGGCTACGACAATAAGGCGGATTATTGAAAAGGAAAAGGATATGAAAATCAAAAAAAAAGCCATGCCCAAAGCTCTGCAGGCCGCACTGAAGCTGGAGCGAAAGGGGACCGCCTTCTACCTGAAGATGTCGGAGAAGACCGGCAACATCCTGGCCAAGCGGCTGTTCGACCAGCTGGCCATGCAGGAGGTGGAGCACATCGGCCGGATAAACGAGATCTACTCGGCCATCACCCAGGGGCAGGTCTGGCCCGAGCCCAAGGGAAAGAAGATCGGCTACCTGGAGGCCGAGATGAAGAAGGTATTCGCCCGGATCAATCACAGCAAATCCCGGGAAAAACCGGACAATATCTCGGGCCTGAAAGTGGCCATGGACATGGAATGGTACAGCTATAAGATGTACCAGAAATTCTTTTCCGCCGCGGTGGACGGTCCGGAAAAGGATTTTTTCAAGCGGCTGCTGGAGGAGGAGACCAAGCACTACGAGGCGCTGTCCAATGTCTATGCCTACCTGACCAGCAGCGGGGACTGGTTGGAGCGTTCCGAGAGCAACACTTGGAACTGGATGAACTCGTAAAATCCTTAAAGGGAAGATATAATGCAACATCTAGTAGTGGAGAAAAAACAGGTTACGGTCACCATGCGATGCCGGGACCAGCAGGTGATCAAAGGGGATCTTTTTTTAAGCCTGATGGCCAAGAACCATATCGGCCAGGAGACGGTGCTGGACTTCATGAATGAGCCGGAGGAATTCTTCGTGCTCAAGGTGGCCACCGCCCCCTCCATCAACATCATCAACAAGGCCAGGATCATGGAGGTGTCGGTGGCCCTGGAGGTGGAGGCCGCCGACCTGAACCGGGAGGCCATGGGAATCAAGGAGGAGCCGATGACGGCGGTGTTCAACGATAATTTCAAGCTGAGCGGGAAGGCCTACATCGATCTGCCGCCGGAGAAATCCCGGACCATAGATTTTTTAAACCAGAGCGAGAGATTCTTTTTGCTGGTCACCGATCATACTGCCCATATAGTCAACCGCAGACACATCAGTTATGTAATACCAGGGAGATAAGAATGGCAAAGATAGACGTATTTTTCAAGGCAATGAACGATCACCGGGCCACCGAATTTTACCTGGCCAGCGAATCGGAGCCGCAGTTCAAAACAGCATCCGGCATCCAGGCCGTCTCCAAGCAGAAGTTTTCAAACCAGGAGGTGATGGGACTGCTGTCGGAGATCATGTCCCCGGCCGAGCGGGAGAAGCTGATGGACCAGCCGAAGGTGGAATTCACATACAAAGGGCCGGTGGGAGAATATCACGGAACGGTCAGTATGGAGGGCCACAGCATAAAGGCCGTGTTCCTGCCGGCCGGTGCCGCCGCCCCGCACCAAGAAGCCCCGGCTGCTGCGCCGGCCGCCAGCGCCCCGGCGCCAACCCCCGCGACCTCGGTCTCCGGCTCGTATAAGCCTGCCGAGATCGACAAGCTGCTGCACCTGCTGGTGGAACGCAAGGGTTCGGACCTGCATCTTTCGGCCGCCGAGAGGCCCTGCGTACGGATAGACGGCGATATCAAGAAGCTGGAGGAATATCCGGTGATGTCTCCGGACGACACCAGGCGGATATTGCTGGAGATCGCCGGGCCCCGCTACCGCCAGCAGTACGAGGAGCATCACGACACCGATTTTGCCTACGAGATACCCGGACTGGCCAGGTTCCGGGTGAACTATTTCTCCGACCGCAAAGGGATGGGCGGGGTGTTGAGGGTGATCCCCTCCAAGACCGTCACGGTGGAGGACCTGAAACTCTCTCTGGCCATCCAGAATCTGTGCTACCTCTCCAAGGGGCTGGTGCTGGTGACCGGACCCACCGGGTCGGGAAAATCCACCACCCTGTGCGCCCTGGTGGACCTGATCAACCGCACCCGGAGCGACCATATAATCACCCTGGAGGACCCTATCGAGTTCGTCCATGAGAACAAGAAGTGTCTGGTCAACCAGCGGGAGATCGGCAGCCACACCGATTCCTTCAAGAACGCCCTGAGGGCGGCCCTGCGGGAGGACCCGGACATCGTTTTAGTGGGCGAGATGCGCGACCTGGAGACCATCTCCATCGCCATCGAGACCGCCGAGACCGGGCATCTGGTGTTCGGAACCCTGCATACCTCCACCGCCGCCAGCACGGTGGACCGGGTGATCGAACAATTCCCGCCCGACCGCCAGGAGCAGATCCGGGTGATGATGTCCGAATCGTTGAAGGGCATCGTGGCCCAGACCCTGTGCAAGAAGATAGGCGGGGGACGGGTGGCCGCCATGGAGGTGCTGTTCGGCATTCCGGCGGTCTCCAACCTGATCCGGGAGGGGAAGACCTACCAGCTGCCGTCCATCATCCAGACCAACCGTAAGATGGGGATGGTGATGCTGAACGACGCCCTGATGGAGATAGTCAAAAAGAAAATAGTGGAGCCCAAGGATGCCTACATAAAATCCATGGACAAGATCGATTTGCTTAACCAGCTGAAGCGCGACGGGTTTGACACCTCGTTTGTGGATGAGGTGAGATAGATCTCGTCCTCTGCGACCGTACCCCGCTTCGAAGATTTAGCTTCGGGTCCGTTCTCGGTGCATGCTTTGCCCCCTCTCCTGGGAAACCAGGCGAGGGGTTTTTTTATTGCTAAAATCATCTATTTGATGTATCATTAATTGTGCTATACTCATCAGGAAGATATGAAAAATCTGGATATAAAATACATCCAAAAAAACTTGAGGACCCTGGAATTCGGCCGGAAGCTTTTCTATTTCGACCGGTTGGATTCCACCAGCAGCCACCTGGCGGAGCTGTCAAAGGGTTTAGCCGGGCAGGGCACCGTGGTGATTGCCGAACAGCAGACCGCCGGGCGGGGCCGGCAGGGCAACAGCTGGTACTCGCCGCCGGGCCCGGGGTTGTATTTCTCCCTGCTGCTGAAGCCCAAACTGCCATCCATCAAGCTTTCCGGCCTGACCCTGGCGCTGGGATGTTCGGCGGCGGAAGCTATAGAAAAGGTGGTTAAGAATCCGATTGCGGTTAAATGGCCCAACGACCTGTATTGCAACAGCCGCAAGGTGGGGGGGATACTGACCGAGATGCAATCCCACGGCGGACTGATAGATAACGCCGTCGTCGGGATCGGCCTGAACGTCAATAACCAGTCGGTCCCGCCGGAACTGAGCGATATTGCCTCCTCGCTGCTGCTGGAGACCGGAAAGACCTGCTCCCGCGAGGACCTGCTGATAGGCCTTTTAACCCGGCTGGAGGACGATTACCGGGCCTTTGCGAAACAGGGCTTGCCTGCTTTTGCCGACAGGCTGTCCGGAAGGTTCTTCCTCAAGGGCAAACGGGCCTCGGTCCAGGATGGCCTGAACCTCCAGCTGAAGGGAGTGGTGATCGGCTTCGACAGCGACGGCGGCCTGCTGCTGGCCGATGACCGGGGCCGGACAGTAAAATGCAGTTCCGGTACCGTTATGGAGATGGAGCCATGAACCTGTGTCTGGATATAGGCAACAGCAAGATCCGGGCGGCGGTCTTCAGAACCGGCCGGCCGGCGGCCGATGAGATATTGCATTACGGGCAGGACATCAGCCCATCAAAGCTGCGAGCCTTTATCCGTAAACTTGCCGGCCAGCATACCATAGACCGGGCCGGCCTGATCTCGGTATCCCCGTCCCTTACGGCCAGGGTTCGAAAAGCCTTCACCGAACTGCCGGATATTCGGCTTAAGGTGATCACCTGCTGGGACCTGAAAGCAATGAATATCCGCTACCGCAATCCCGGGAAGCTGGGGATCGACCGGCTGATCAACGCCTATGCGGCATACCAGCTTTACGGAGGGCCGGCCCTGGTGGTGGACATCGGGACCGCCATCACCTGGGATGCGGTCACAGCCCAGGGGGGATTTTTAGGCGGGGCCATAGCCCCCGGGCCGGGCATCATGGCCGGGGCCTTGACCCAGCATACTGCGGCCCTGCCGTTGGTCAAGTTAAAAAAGAGACCGCGGCCGGTGGGGCGGGATACGGAGGAATGCATTCAATCAGGCCTTTACTGGGGGACCGTGGGGATGATCAAAGAACTGATCGGCCGGATATCCCGGGACACCAAACTCGATCACCGGGTGATTTTCACCGGCGGGCTGGGTTCCTTGTTTGCTCCGGAGTTCAGGGGATGCCGGGCTGATGAACTGCTGACCCTGAAGGGGATCGACCGGCTTCTGACGGAAATTGAAAACCAAAAACAAAAAACACGGCCGCTTTAGAATACCATCAAATACGGCCGATATAAAATCATAAGAAATGGAAGAAAATATGGCAACTGATATCATTATCAACACTACTACCCACGAAACCAGGATCGCCCTTTTGGAAGAGGGGCGGCTGGTAGAGTTGTGGCTGGAGCGCAGCGCCGAACAGCGAATGGTGGGGGACATCTACAAGGGCCGGGTGGAGAAGGTCCTGCCGGGCCTGCAGGCGGCCTTCGTGGACATCGGCTTCGGCAAGAGCGGGTTCCTGGCCTTTTCCGACACCGCCTTCGACCCCGGCGATCTGGAGCCGGATGACCGGTCCCAGGCCAAACCCGCCCGGCGGATCGAGGACGCCCTGAAAAGCGGCCAGGAGGTGATGGTCCAGGTGTCCAAGGAGCCCATCGGCAGCAAGGGCCCCCGGCTTACCTCCCATGTCTCCTTTGCCGGGCGTTTCTGTGTTCTGGTCCCCAACGAGGAAAGGGTGGGCGTCTCCCGCCGGGTGGAGGACCGGGCCGAGCGCCGCCGGCTCAAGGAGGAATTCTTAAAACACCTGCCCCAGGGCTACGGCCTGGTGATCCGCACCGCCGCCGAGGGCGAGGATGAGAAGGGCTTCGGTCGGGACCTGAAGATCCTGCTGAAGACCTGGCAGCAGGTCAAGCGGGATTACCGCAAGGCCAAGATATCATCCCGGGTTTATTCCGAGCCGCCCATGGTGATCAGCTTCCTGAGGGAGCTGGCGGCCATGGAGATCGGCAGCCTGGTGGTGGACGACAAGCGGACCCACGACCAGATGGCCGAATACGTCAAAAACCTGGACCCGGCCCTGAGGAAGCGTCTGCTGCTGTACCGGGAGGATATTCCGCTGTTCGAGGCCTATGATATCGAGGCCCAGATCGAAAAAGCCCTGCAGCAGAAAGTATGGTTGAAAAGCGGCGGACGGATCGTGATCGAGCAGACCGAGGCCCTGGTGACCGTGGACGTCAATTCCGGGCGGTACACCGGCAAGCGGGACGCCGAGGGCACCATCACCCGGGTCAACATCGAAGCGGCCCGGGAGATAGCCCGCCAGCTGAGGCTGCGGGACATCGGGGGCATCATCGTGATAGATTTCATCGACATGGACCGGGAGGCCAACCGCCGCAAGGTGCTGGCCGAGCTGAAGGAGGCCCTCAAGGATGACCGCTCCAAGCCCAAGGTCTACGAGATCTCTCCGCTGGGCTTGGTGGAGATGAGCCGCAAACGGGTCCGGCCCAGCCTGTGGCAGGCCTTCTCCCACAGCTGCCCCACCTGCCAGGGCACCGGGCGGGTGCTGTCGCCCGAGACCATGGCCGCCAGGCTGGAGCGCTGGTTCCTGCAGGCCGACCGGAACATCAGGAACCGCCGGCTGGAGGTGTCGGCCCATCCCCTGTTCATAGATTATCTGGAGCGGCAGGGGCGGAAGCTGGCCGACGATGTTAAAAAGCGGTATAAGGTCGACCTCCGGCTGAAGCGGGACACCCTGGACAATGTCTCCCAATTCAAGATAACCGATTTGGCCGGCGGCCGGGACATCACCCGGGAATTTTCTGTTGACAGATGGGTGGATTTAGATTAAAATAACAGCTTGCCGATCGGAAGCGGAACTATAATCGGTATATTGCCTTAGTCGGCAAAACAGCCGGGATGGTGGAACTGGTAGACACGTACGTTTGAGGTGCGTATGGCGCAAGCTGTGGGGGTTCGACTCCCCCTCCCGGCACCAGATAATCAATCTTCTCATTATCCTTCTATAAACCCACCGTTCAAAAATAAACAAACAGGTGCGATATGGCTTTTGTCAGGGAGATTTTAGATCAGCATTGCCTGAACCAGTTCCTCAAACTGGCTCTGAAATCATTCAACGAAGGCGATTATCATCAGACCATCGAATCGCTGGAGATGATCCAGCAGCACGACCAGGCGGTGGGCCATAAATGCAGCGATGTGGTCACCTTCTATCTCATCGAGGCCAGGGTGGCCATGGCCAAGCTCTACTGGAAGCAGGGCAATGCCATTGCAGCCATCGAGGAATATCAGGAGGCCATAAAGCTGGCCCCCAAATACGCCGATCTTCACCTGTCCCTGGGTCGCATCTATGCCGGGCGGCATGAATACCCGCTGGCCGAAAATTCCTATAAAAAAGCCCTGGAGATCAATCCCAATTATATCGAGGCCTTTCTTTCCCAAGCTTACCTGGCCGCAGAGCAGGGCCGGCACGAAAAAGCCGTGGAACTTTTCATCGGGTTATCGGCCAAGACCCACTTTTACAAGCAGGAGCTGTTCGACAAAGCACTGGCCGAGGCCAACCAGGGAAACCTGGCCAAGGCGGTCAAGGATTTCAACCTGGCCTTCAAAACATCGCCCGACCGGGCCGAGACCCTGTGCGCACTGGGCCAGGATGCATTGCGGGACAACAGCTGCCAGGAGGCGGTCAAGTATTTCCTGCAGGCCAAAAAATTAAAACCGGGCTATGCCGATATCTACAACCTGCTGGGGGTGTGTTACACCCACACCGGGGATTGGGGCAAAGCCGCCAGGTTGCTAAAACAGGCGGTAAAGCTGGCCCCGCATTTCACCCGGGCCTGGCTGAACCTGTGCATAGTCAGCGAGAAGTTGGAAAGGAATGCCCAGGCATTGACTGCCTGCAAAAAGGCCGCCAAGCTGGAGCCGAAGAACATTCTGGCGGCCGAAACCCTGGAAAGACTCTATCAAAAAACCACCGCCAAAAAACCAGGAAGAATTAAAAAATGACCCAACTGAAGGATTATTATTCTATATTGGGGGTGGATCGGCTGGTCAGCGAGACCGAGATAAAACAAGCCTACCGGAAGCTGGCCATGCAATACCATCCCGACAAGAATCCCACAGAATCCAAGGAGGGGCTGGCCAATTCCGCCTTTCAGGACATCAACGAGGCCTACCATACATTGATAGATAAGCTCCGGCGGGCCCAGTACAATAAAATGCTGGCCGAAAAAGCCGCCGGGGTCCAGGCCCACTCGGTCCAGGACAACCAGGCGGATATGGCCTACCGCCACGGGGTGGAGGCCTACAAGGCCAACGAATTCAAACGGGCGGTGGAGTACTTCCGGGCGGCCGCCAAGCTCAACCCCAAGAAGGCCATCTATTACGACCGGCTGGGGATAGCCGTGATCAAGGCCGGCGGACCGCTGGAGGAAGCCAAGATGTACTGCGACAAGGCAATTCAGATGGAGATATACAACGCCGAGCATTACCTGAGCCTGGGCATAATCTACCAGCTGGCCGGAATGGCCGAGAAAGCCAAGGAGCAGTACAAGGAGGCCCTCAAGTGGGACCCCAATAACAGCCAGGCCAGACAGCGGTACGCCATTGTGGAGAAGGAGACCAAAAAGGGGATCTTCGGCAACTTGTTCAAAAAATAGCCCCGTCTCTTGTCCGGTTCAGTTAAAAAAACTTAGGGAGGGAGAGCAGACCATGACCCAGGGATACGAACAAAGAGTGAAGGAACTGGTGGATAACATCCCGGGAGCCCTATGCGCCAGCCTTACCGGGACCGACGGCATCGGGATAACATTCTATCAATCCGGGCTGGACCTGGATCCCACCCTGGCCGACGCCGAGTTCGCCACCATGCTGTCCGCCTCCCGGCGGGCGGCCGAGAACCTTTCACTGGGGAGCATCTCCGAGCAGACCACCGCCACCGAAAAACTGACCGTCCTGATCAAGATGGTGGGGACGGATTTCTACCTGAGCGTGGTCATGCAGCAGGGCGCCGGAAACCTTGGAATGGCCCGGCTGCTGCTGAGAAGGGCCTCCGAAGAACTCAAAAACATTTTATATTGAACGGGAGCAGATTGTGTCATCGGAAAAGCATAACGACCAACAGGATCAGGCACAACAGATAATCAGCAGCCTGGCACAGAGGGAGCAGGAGCTTCAGAAGAAGACCGAAGAAGCCAAAGCCGAGGCCGATCGAATAATCGAAAAAGCCAAAGCCGAGGCTTCCGCTATTTTAAGCAACGCCGGCTCCCGCATGGATGAAAATAATCTGAGCGGCAAAAAAGAGACGGCCCAAAAAGCGCTGCAGCTCATAGAACAGAAAAAGAAACAGGCCGTCGCCCAGGCCGGCCGGCTGGAGCAGCAGGCTGCGGCCAAACAGGGCCAGGCCGTGGAGCTGATCATCAAACAGGTTTTTCCGGAGAACGGATAGATGATCGTCGCCATGAGCCGGGTGCTGATAGTGGGCCCGAAGATAATAAGCTCAGAAGTGATAAGGTCGTTGCACAAAATGGGCCGGCTGCATATTGCCCAGGTCAAGCCCCAGGGCCTGATCCGCCATGCCGAGCTTGATGCCGAGGAGGCCCATTTGAAGCATACCATGGAACGGCTGCAGCAGGAACTGGACGGCCTGCTGACATTGATGGGATTCCACGGGCGCCCCATCAAAACCGCCCTGCCGTCCGATTGGGAAAAGCTGCTGGCCGACCTGATTGTGCAGCGGGCCGAGATCAACCAACTGGTAAAACAGAAGCTGGATCTGAGCGACGAGCTGGCGCTGGTCGAAAATTACCGGGCGGCCTTTGAGGCCCTGTCCCCGCTGATGTCAAAACTGGAATCCAGCCGGAGGATAAAGGCCTTTGGTTTTATGACGAAACTTCAGGAGTCGGCGGCGGTGGATGCCCTGCAAAAGGAACTGCGAAAACTGACGGAAGGGCGGGTCGAATTCTACCGCCACCAGGTCGATGAGAAAAAATTAGCCGTCCTGGCGGTGTTCCATAAAGATGACGAAGAAAAAATCAAAGGTTTCTTTACCAAGGCCGGGGTCAATGAACTGAAACTGCCTTCGGCGGTGGCCTCGCTTAATATGGCGGAGGCGGTCAGCCAGCTTAAGGAAAAAAGCCGCCAACTGCCGGAGATGATCTCCGAAATAAGCAAAAGAATTTCGGATATCTCGCGTCAGCAGGGGCCGGTGTTCGAGGCCTACCGCCTGATGGTGGGGGACGAACTGGCCCGGTTTCATGCCAAAGAGGAACTTCCGGAGGGGCGATTCACCTTCTACCTTCAGGGGTACCTGCCGGCCGATGATCTGCCGGTTTTGAAAGAAATGCTGTTTAAAAAATTCGGCGACAAAGTTTCGGTCCAGGCCCTGGAGATAGACCACCACGACTCTCCCAACGTTCCGGTGATCCTTCAGAACCATAAAATGATCAGACCCTTCGAATTGGCACTTTCCATTTTCAATCCACCCCAATACGGCACGGTGGATCCCACCCCGTTCATTGCCTTTTTCTTCCCATTGTTCTTCGGCTTCATCGTGGGCGACATTGGCTACGGAGCGGTGATGCTGACGGCGGCGGTTATTTTGCATCTGAAACTCAGAGACAACCAGTTGGTCAGGACCCTGACCACCATTTTTGCCTTCTGCGCGGTCTGGACCATAATCTTCGGCGCGGTCTACGGCGAGCTGTTCGGCGATCTGGGTGAGCATATGCACTGGATCAAGCCGATGTCGGAAAAACTCAACCGGATGAGCAGCGAATCCATCATGACGCTTTTCAAAATAGCGGTGTTCATCGGGGCGGTCCAGGTGTACGTCGGCTTCGGCATCATGCTTTACACCGGCATCAAACAGCGAAACCTGCATCATATCTTGGAGCCGGTGGCCTTCGCCCTGGGGGTTTTGGGTGTATTCGGCATATTCTTCACCATGATGGTCAGGATCCTGCCGGTCTCTCTGATGTGGCCTTCCATAGTCCTGACCGGGGCCAGCGCGGTGACCCTGGGGATCCTAGCCGGAGTGGCCGGTCCCATCGAGATATTCGGGGCGGTGGGCAACATCCTGTCCTATGCCCGTCTTTTTGCCATCGGGCTTTCGGCGGCCTACCTGGCCTACGCCGCCAACCTGATCGGCCGGACCATCGGCGGTCTGCCCGGGCTTCTGGTGGCGGCCCTAGTGGTGCATCCGCTGTTCTTCGCCCTGGGCCTGATCAGCCCCATCATGCAGCCCTTCCGTCTCCAGGTGGTGGAATTCTTAACCAAGTTCAAATACCACGATTATTCCGGTAAAAAATACAAACCATTAAAAACATTAGGAGGTGACTAAATGAAGAAACTTCTGGCTATCGCCCTGCTGACCCTGGTTTTGATGCCCCTGGCCACTTTGGCCCTGGCCCAGGACCACGGAACGCCCGCCCCCGCCGAGACTGCCTCGCAGCCCGTCCAGTCCTCCCAGGACATCGTGATCTGGAAGGCCCTGGGGGCCGCACTGGCCATAGGCTTTGCCGCCTTCGCCACGGCCTGGGCCCAGAGCAAGATCGGCGCGGCCGCGGCCGGCGCCATGGCCGAGAAGCCCGAGGTGGGCGGCCTGATGATCGTGCTGGAGGCACTGCCCGAGACCATCATCATTCTGGGATTCGTCATCGCCATCATGATAGTCGGCATGAAGTAAAAAGGATTTTAAGGCGGGCGTCATCCGATTTCTTTTGGGGGCGCCCGCCGCCGCAAAAATTCCCCCGGTTGGTTTTGTTCTCAATGAACTTAAGTTTTAATATATATTCAAAAAAATGAACTCTGAACTGATCAAAGTCATCGAACTGGAGGCCGAAGCCGAGCGCCAGAGGATCCTGGAGGCTTCGCAAAAAAATGCCGGCGAGATAGTCCAACAGGCCCGGGCCCAGGCGGCGGAACTGGAACGGAAGTCTTTGGCCGACAGCCAGGCCCTGGAAAAGACCGAGATGGCCAAGGCCGACAGCACGGCCAATCTTCAGGCCATGGCCATCCTGCTGGAGGTTAAAAGCCGGATCATTGACGGGGTGTTCCAATCGGCCTACCAGAAGATCAAAAAAACCCCGCCGGAGAGATACCGCCAGGCCTTAAAGAGTATGCTGCGGGAGGCGGCGGAGGATCTGCCCGGCGAAACGGTGGTGTTGACCAGCCCGGGCGATCTGAAGGTGGTGCAGGAGCTGGTGAAGGCCGCCAAGCTGAAGGCCGAGGTGAGGCCGGACCCCCAGGTTCAGGAGGGGATCATCATGAGCGATAAAAGCGGCAGCCATTCGGTTCTCAACCGGTTCTCCGACCGGCTGGAAAGGGCCCGACCCTCCCTGGTGGCCCGTATCTCTGAAACATTGTGGGGATAGCAGATGCCCAGCGATTACGGATATATCAACGCCAGGCTTAAAGGGCAGCACAGCAGACTATTGAAACCGGGGGCCTACGAGGAGCTGCTGGGCCTGCCCGATTTCAACGCTTTTGCCAAGTGGCTGGCCACCAGCCCCTATTCCAAGGAGTGGCAGGAGGCCCAAACCCGGTTTGCCGGGCTGGCGGCGGCCGAGGAGGCCCTGGCTGCCAACTTCAATTCCTCGACCCGGCTGATGCGGAAGATCTCCGATGGAGGCCCCAATAAACTGATAGGCATCATCCTCCGGAGATGGGACCTGGAAAATGTCAAGGCTGTTGTCCGGGGCATTCATAACCACTGGGATAGCGATGAAATTTTTCGGGCGGTGCTGCCGGCCGGGAACCTGGATAAGGTGAAATTGAAAGAGCTCTGCCGGAAGGCCGATCTTCGGGAGCTGGCCGACACCCTGGCCACCTGGGGCGAGGAGCTGGCCGGGCCCCTCACCAGGGCCCTGCCGGAATACCAGAAAGAGCATCAACTGACCGGGCTGGAGCTGGCCCTGGACCAGTTCTTCTTCAGCCAGGCTTTGAAGGGTCTGGCCGGCCTGGATTACAACAAAAGTCTGGTCCGTGAACTTCTGCGCCGGGAGATCGATCTGTTGAATGCCAAGGCGCTGCGGCGGCTGATGGCCCGGGAGGGGATCGATCTGCCGGAGGCGGTCAGGAATTATCTGCCGGGCGGCAAGCTGCTGACACTGGAAAAATACGCCGCCCTGCTGGATCCCAAGGAATCCCAAAGGGCCCTGCGCTCCATCCGGGGAACTTCCCTGCACCGGCTGTTGACGGCCGACGATAGCCAGGGAGGCCGGGAGGAGAAGCTGGACAGGGAGGAATGGCGCCAAAAGGCCCTGGCCTACCGGGGGGATCCGCTGGGGATCGATGTGGCGGTGGGCTTTTTGTGGCAGAAGTATTTCGAAGTGGTCAATTTGAAACTTATCGCCCGGGGAAAGCATTTCGGGATTCCCGCCGAGGATATCAGACATCAGCTGTTGACGGCCTAGATATCTCCGGACCAGATATAAAACGGAAACACAAAGATAGGTGTCCTATGAAAAAGTTATTCATGGTTCTGACGCTGGCCTGTCTGCTGTCCCCGGCCCGGGCCCTGGAGCCGCCGGTGGATGTCAAGGCGGTGGATACTCCCAACGACGAGGGGAGTTCCATCACCGTAAGCTGGGGAAGGTCGCCCCAGGATCAGGGGGATGCCACCGTCTTCAAGGGCTACCAGATCCTGCGGGCGGAGAATGACAAAGGACCCTTTACTGAGGCCGGCTTCGTCATCTGTGGCAAGAACGATTTCCGCGACAATGTCGAGAACCATAAAAGCTATTATTACCAGGTCCGGGCGGTCGCCTTCCCGGATTCTTCGGATGCGGTCTTGACCGGCCCGGTCGCCGCCACCGCCCAGTGGTTCGACAGCAGCCGGACCAACGTGCTGATACTGACCATCATCCTCTGTTTCCTGATCATCTGGTATA
The DNA here is from genome assembly GCA_001777915.1 of Candidatus Edwardsbacteria bacterium RifOxyA12_full_54_48. NCBI lineage: Bacteria > Candidatus Edwardsiibacteriota > Candidatus Edwardsbacteria bacterium RifOxyA12_full_54_48. The sequence continues at coordinate 175,325 of MFFN01000001.1, forward strand.
TCGAGCGGGCCAAGAAGGGCGAGGAACTGTTCATCCGCAAGATCCAGGGGCTGGATGCCATCGACGAGGCGGTGGGCCGTTCCACCGAGCTGGGCAAACCCATCATGTTCTCCTTCGGCCTGGGCGAGATCAAGGACATCGTGACGGTGGCCGCCCTGGCCATCCTGCGCCAGGTGGCGGTGCGCTGCGCCCAGCACGGCACCGAACTGCTGGTCCCCAACTGGGACCCGCTGGTGATGGCCGCCGCCCAGGAGACCGTGCAGCAGGCCTATTCCGAGCCGGGCCGGCCCGACCTCTACAAGGAGGGCAACGTCAGCTTTCTGACCTCCGACCAGTTCGGCTACGCCGCCGGGGTGGACGGGATGATGCTCCGGCAGAAGCCGGGGGCGGTGTTCTTCATGGGCTATTTCTACGCCGAGGCCCTGCTGATGTCCGAGACCGGCCATTCCATCGGGGCCATCCAGATAGCCGGCACCACCGCCATCACCCAGCTGCCGTTCTTCATCGCCTCCTGCGATTACACCCTGATCGGCGAGGAGATGCTGGCGGCCTCCTGCTATCTGAAGAAGGATCCCCAGCTGCTGGGCAGCCTCAAGGGGGAGGATTTCGTCAAGGCCTTTCTGATAATCGGCTTTGCCCTGATGGCTCTCTGGGGCACGGCGGGATATATTTTGAACAATGCGGGAAACCCCTGGATGATGAACGTCTTCCAGGCCGTCAAGAACTGGTTCATAACCGGTTAGATTCCGGCAGAGGAGATACAAAATGAAAAAAGAGATACCCTTGGCCATAACCTTCATCACCGGGCTGATAATCATCGTGACCTTCTTCATCCCCCACCAGCCGCTGGGGACCATGCAGCAGAGGCTGTTGTTGTGGTATTCCATCGTGCTGGGCTTCACCATGCTGCTGGGAATGGACAGCCTGCTGCGCAGCAACCTCCGGAAGATCGCCAAGCGTTCGCCGGGCTGGCCCTTCGCCCTGGTGCTGATCATCGGTTTTTTGGGGACCCTGATCGCCGGCATCTACACCTGGGCCACCAGCGAATCCCTGCTGAGCCTGGGCTCGTCATTCATGTATGTCTACACCTATTTCATCATTCCCCTGCAGGCCACCATGTTCTCACTGCTGGCCTTCTTCATCGCCTCGGCCGCCTACCGGGCCTTCCGGGCCAGGACCCTGGAGGCCACCCTGCTGCTGATAACCGCCGCCATCGTGATGCTGGGCCGGGTGCCCATCGGAGCCGAGATCTGGGACAAATTTCCGCTGATCCAGGACTGGATCATGGAGGTCCCCCAGATGGCCGCCAAGCGGGGCATCGTCATGGGGGTGGCCCTGGGTACCATAGCCATGTCACTCCGGGTGATCCTGGGGCTGGAAAGAACCTACCTTACATAAATTAAGGTGATAAAGGAGATGGTGAAATGAAATTCTTTGAAAACATAGCCAACATAGACAGCCGGATCATCTACCTGCTGTTGTTCATCGTAGTGCTGATCCCGGTGGCCTTCAAGCTGGTCCTGCCGGTAAGGGTTTCCGAGCCGGTCCAGGCGGCCTACGATTCCATCGAAAAACTGCCGGAGGGGTCGGTGATCCTTTTCTCGGTGGATTACGATGCCTCCTCGGCGCCCGAGATCCAGCCGATGCTGCTGGCCACCTTGCGGCACGCCTTCAGCAAAAAGCACAAAGTAGTTCTGCTGGGGCAGTGGGCCCTGGGCCTGCCGTTCGGCGAGATCGGCCTCAACGAGATCGCCCCCCAGTTCGACGCCAAATACGGGGTGGATTACGTCAACCTGGGCTACCGCCCCGGATACCGGGCCCAGATGGTGGGGATGGGGCGGGATATCCGCGACTTCTTCGCCAGCGATTACAAAGGCACTCCGGTCGACTCCATTCCCCTGATGCATGGCATTCACAACTACAACGACATAGACCTGCTGGTGGGCCTGGAGGCCGGTCAGGCCGGGGATGAGTGGATCCAGTTCGCCGGCGCCCGCTACGGGATCAACATCATCATCGGGGCCACCGGGGTCATCGCCCCGGACATGTTCCACTATCTGCAGGCCAAACAGATCAAGGGCCTGGTGGGCGGCCTGCAGGGGGCGGCCGAATACGAGACCCTGGTCAAGCATGCCGGGACCGGCATCGCCGGGATGGTGGCCCAGTCTTACGCCCATCTGCTGCTGTTGGGGTTCATCCTGATAGGCAATGTGGGCTATTTCGTGATCAGAAGGAGGAAACAAGCATGATGCAGATAATCGGGACCTGGATAGCGGCCGGGCTGACCCTGGCCATATTTTCATTCCTCTATAAGGACAACCCCTTCTACAAATTCGCCGAGCACCTCTATGTGGGGGTCTCGGCCGCCTATGCCATACTGTATGTCTTCTATTTTGACGTCAAGCCGCTGCTGATCGAGAAGTTCATCTCCGAGCAGGGGGCCGAGCGCTGGATCATACTGATCCCGGCGGCCTTCGGCCTGATCATGCTGGCCCGCTGGATACCCAAGATCTCCTGGCTGTCCCGCTGGTCCATCGCCCTGACGGTGGGGATCGCCGCCGGGCTGGGCATCACCGGACAGATCCAGGGGATCCTACTGCCCCAGATCCGGGGCACACTGGTTTCGCTGACCACCGTAAACAACGCCATAATGGTGATCGGGGTGATCGCCACCCTGATCTATTTCTATTTTTCCATTGCCCACCAGGGCGTCGTCAAACACGGAGCCAGGCTGGGAATGGTCTTTATCATGGTGGCCTTCGGGGCCAGCTTCGGATACACCGTCATGGCCCGCATCTCGCTGCTGATCGGTCGACTGCATTTCCTGGTGTACGAGTGGCTCCATCTTGTTAAATGAGCCGCCGGGGGCCTTGAAATTTTAAGGGGGATGGAATTATGGAAGACCTGACCGGAATAAAAGGGGTGCTGGGCTTTGCGGTCTACGTCAGCGACAGCCAGGTGTCCGGCTCGGCCAAGGGGAAGCTGGGCGACAAGGCCTCGGACATAGAACAGTTCTGGGTCAACGCCGCTTCGGTGATATCAAACAATCTGAACCTGGGGGAGGTCAAAGAAGTGGCGGTCGGCGGGAAGGACCGCCAGGTGCTGATGGTGATGTCCCCCGACAAGACCGTCCTGTGCGAACTGGATCCCAAGGCCAACTGGAAGAGCATCTCCGCCGAAGTAAGGAGGAAGATGTGATGTCTTTACAAGACGCTTTAAAGACCAAGCTGGCCGGGCAGAAGGCGGCCTTCGTGATAGATGGATCAGGCAAGTGTCAGCAGCAGGGAGGGGATGAATCGGCCATCCTGCAGAGCACCCAGTTCGCCAAGCAGATATACGACATCGTCGGACTGTCTTCGCTGGACACCCTGTGGGTCAGCGCCGGGAACGGAACCTTTGTCACTAAAACAACCTCCCAGGGGCAGGCCGGGCTGATACTGGACCAGAATCCGGACATACCATCGGCCCTAAGTTTCATAGACAAAGCCCTGTCCTCATCGACCGACGGGCCGGCCGCCGGGACCGGGGATGTGATGGGAAAGGTGCGGAAGATAGCCGCCGAATACCTGACCGACTTCGCCGACACCGCCCTGATGATCCAGATCAAGCAGGCCGGGCTGGAGGAGAAGAACCCCCGGCCGGACCAGCTGGAGAAGCTGGCCGCCGGGCTGGAGAAGGCGGCCCTGATGATCACCGGGCCGGAGAAGGCCAGGGAGATGGCCGAACAGATAAGGAAGGCGATAAAATAAGCGATGGAAAGATTGGCCGTAATAACCGATCCCTGCACCGCCACCGGATTCCGGATGGCTGGCATAGAGACCCATGAGGTGGCCGACATCCACCAGATGCGCAGCAAGGTGCTGGAGCTGATGAAGAGCGACAGCTACGGCATGATAGCGGTCAACGAGGACCTGGGCGGGGACCTGGGGGATGACATCAACCGCCTGATCAAGGGCCGGGCCCTGCCGGTGATCCTGCCGTTCCCGGTTCCCCAGGGCGGGGTGGTGGAGTCGGGCGAGGCTTATCTTTCCAAATTAGTCAAGCAGGCCATAGGGTTCTACGTCAAGTTGAAATGAACTTTGAGATGCAGACGGATTCAAACAGATTTGCACACTCTTAACCCAGCCCTTAAGGACTGGGTTAAGGATGGTGGCGTGTGGCAATGTAGGCCACGCATGCCCTTACGAACGCAATAACTATCTTATATAAATCGTTCCAGGAGTTTTTATGCAGGGAATCATCCAGAAGATATCCGGGCCGGCGGTCATTGCCAAGGGCATGATGGGCGCCCGGATGTACGACATAGTCAGGGTGGGCAAGCTGGGGCTGGTGGGCGAGATCATCCGGCTGGACGGCGATACCGCCTTCATCCAGGTCTACGAGGACACCTCCGGTCTGTTCGTGGGCGAAAAGGTGGAGACCACCGGCCAGCCGTTGATGGTGGAGCTGGGGCCGGGCCTGCTGGAGGCCATCTTCGACGGCATCCAGCGTCCCCTGGATCAGATCAAGAAAATGGAGGGCGACTTCATCGCCCGCGGGGTGGAGGTTCCCAGCCTGGACCGGGAGAAGAAATGGCATTTCCAGCCGGCCGCCAAGAAGGGAGACCAGGTCTCCGGCGGCGACCTGCTGGGCCGGGTGCAGGAGAACGAATGGTTCGTGCATAATGTGATGGTGCCGCCCAAGATCACGGGGAAGATAAAGGACATCGTCAAAGAGGGCGATTACACCGTGACCGACGATATCGCCACCCTGGATGACGGCACCAAGCTGCAGATGATGCATGCCTGGCCGGTGCGCGAGCCGCGGCCCTTCAAGAAGAAGATGGATCCCAACGAGATGTTCATCACCGGCCAGAGGATACTGGACACCCTGTTCCCGGTGGCCATGGGCGGGACCGCCGCCATCCCCGGGCCCTTCGGCTCCGGCAAGACGGTGGTGCAGCAGACCCTGGCCAAGCACTCCAACGCCCAGGTGATCATCTACGTGGGCTGCGGCGAGCGGGGCAACGAGATGACCGAGGTGCTGACCGAGTTCCCGGAATTGAAGGATCCCAAGACCGGTCGCCCCCTGATGGAGCGGACGGTGCTGATAGCCAACACCTCCAACATGCCGGTGGCGGCCCGGGAGGCCTCCATCTACACCGGCATCACCCTGGCCGAGTATTTTAGGGACATGGGCTTCTCGGTGGCCATGATGGCCGACTCCACCAGCCGCTGGGCCGAGGCCCTGCGCGAGATATCCTCCCGGCTGGAGGAGATGCCCGGCGAGGAGGGATATCCCACCTACCTGTCCTCCAAGCTGGCCGCCTTCTACGAAAGGGCCGGCCGGACGGTGTGCCTGGGCTCGGACGGCCGCATCGGGTCGGTGACCGTGGTGGGCGCGGTGTCGCCTCCGGGGGGCGATTTCTCCGAGCCGGTCACCCAGAGCACCCTGCGGATCGTGGGCACTTTTTGGGCCCTGGACGCTTCGCTGGCCCAGCGCCGGCATTTTCCGGCCATCAACTGGAACCGTTCCTATTCGCTGTACGCCGAGATGCTCACCGGCTGGCTGAAGGAGAATGTGGTGGGCGACTACGACCTAGTCCGCCGGCGGGCCATGGAACTGCTGCAGAAGGAGGCCGAGCTGCAGGAGGTGGTCCAGCTGGTGGGCCCGGACGCCCTGCAGGACAACGAGCGGATGATCATCGAGGTGGGCAAGATGCTGCGGGAGGATTTTCTGCAGCAGCATGCCTTCTCCGAGGTGGACGGCCACTGCTCGCTGGACAAGGGCTACTGGATGCTGAAAGGGATCCTGGCCCTGTACGACGAGTGCCAGAAGGCCATCTCCCACGGCAAGATGCATATCAACGACATCCTCAACCTCCAGCAGCTGGAGCAGTGCGCCCGGTTCAAAGAGGTTCCCCAGAAGGAATTCAAAGCCCATATGGATAAGTTCATGGCCGGCCTGGCCGATACCTTCGCCGGGAAATAACCGACTTCCCATCAGATGTCACCCTGAGAGGGCAATTTCGCTTGGCAGGGTGAACGGGTGACACTGTCATCCTTCAGCCTGTGGCGCACCGCAGGAATCTCAGGATGATAGATAGTAGAATAAACATAACAGTATAGGTGAATTATGCGTCTAGTAACCAGAGCGGATTTCGATGGATTGATCTGCGGCGTCCTGTTGAAGGAGGCCGGCATCATCGACAATATTTTGTTCGTCCACCCCAAGGACGTCCAGGACGGCAAGGTCGAGGTCACGGCCGACGACGTGCTGGCCAACGTGCCCTATGCCAAGGGCTGCGGGATGTGGTTCGACCATCACATGTCCGAGCTGGAGCGCAAGGCCTTCCCGGCCGATTACAAGGGCTGGTCCAGCCCGGAGAAGAGCTGCGCTCGGGTGATCTACAAGCATTACGGCGGGTCCGACAAGTTCCCCCGCTTCACCGAGATGATGACCGCGGTGGACAAGTCCGACTCCGGCGACCTAAGCATCGAGGAGGTGGCCGAGCCCCGGGGCTGGCTGCTGCTGGCGGTGGTGATGGACCCCCGCACCGGCCTGGGCCGCTACAGCGACTACCGGATCAGCAACCTGCAGCTGATGCAGGACCTGATGGAATCCTGCCGGACCATGAGCATCGAGGAGATCCTGGAGCAGCCGGACGTCAAGGAGCGGGTCAAGCGCTATCGCGAATCGGAGTGGATGTACAAAGAGATGATCAAGGGCCATTCCAGGGTGGAGGACAAGGTGCTGGTGGTGGACCTGCGCAATATCGAGGAGATCCCCAGCGGCAACCGGTTCGTGGAATACGGCATGTTCCCCAATATCAATATCTCCATCCGGGTGATGTGGGGCCTCAAGAAGCAGAACGTGGTGTTCGCGGTGGGGCACAGCATCATCAACCGGACCTCCCAGACCAAGGTGGGCTCGCTGATGCTGAAGTACGGCGGCGGCGGGCATGACAAGGTGGGGACCTGCCAGGTGCCGGCCGAGAAGGCCGAGGAGGTGCTGAAGGAACTAGTGGAGCAGATCAAGGCGGACGGGTAAATGATAGGCGGGGTTGTTATGAATGAAAATCCAGAAATACAAACAGCGTTAGATAACGAGCATTTGCGGCTTTTGGCGATAGGTTATAAAATATCTGCAGGTGTAATCATTCTGTACTCTTTATTTGGTTTGATGTATATGTTTATGGGAATTTTCATTGGTATTATTGATAAACATAGACAAACGTCCCAGCCACCAATAGAGTGGTTTTTAGCAATATTTGGTTTTGGTATCTTTGCTGTTTCAGCCATTTTCGTCGTATTGAATTTTATGGCGGCAAAAAGGCTTGAACAGCGCCGTTCAAAAACATTCTGCACGGTTATCGCTGCGCTAAATTGCATTGGGATCCCATACCACACTATACTGGGTGTTTTTACCTTGGTCATATTGACCAGGAAATCAATTATAAAATTATTTGAAACAAACGGGGGTGCGATAGGTTGATTTATCCGCCGTCGCTTTAGCGCAGGTGGGAACCTCCCCTTAATCCCCTCCTTGTTCAAGGAGGGGACGAGGGGTGGTCTAAAAGAAAAGATAAAAATAAATAAATTCATTTTGATATATTAAATTACGAGGCATTCATGGATCTAACCACCAAAAAATACCAAAGCATTTCCTACATCTCCGGGCCGTTGTTGTTCGTGGACAACGCCAAGGGGCTGTCCTACGGGTCCATCGTGGAGATCGAACTGCCCGACGGCAGTAAAAAGGGCGGGCAGACCATCGAGGTCTCGGAGAAATACGCCGTGATCCAGGTGTTCGAGGAGACCCGGGGTCTGGACCTGGCCAAGAGCTCGGTCAGCCTCAAGGAGGACGTGGCCCGGATCCCGGTGTCGCGCGACATGATCGGCCGGCGCTTCAACGGCCTGGGCGAGCCCATCGACGGCCTGCCGCCCATCATCCCCGAGAAGCGGCTGGAGATCATCGGTCAGCCCATGAACCCGACATCCCGGGCCAAGCCGGAGGAGTTCATCCAGACCGGCATCTCTACCATCGACGGCTTCGCCACCCTGGTGCGGGGCCAGAAACTGCCCATCTTCTCCGGGGCCGGACTGCCGGCCAACGAGATCGCCGCCCAGATCGTCAAGCAGGCCAAGGTGCTGGGGGCCAAGGAGGAGTTCGCGGTGGTGTTCGCCGCCATGGGCATCACCTCCCGCGAGGCGGCCTTCTTTATCACCGAGTTCGAGGAGTCCGGGGCCCTGGCCAAGACGGTGGTGTTCATGAACAAGGCCGACGATCCCACCATCGAGCGGATCCTGACCCCGCGCTGCGCCCTGACCTGCGCCGAGCACCTGGCCTATGACCACGGCATGCAGGTGCTGGTGATCCTGACCGACATGACCAACTACTGCGAGGCCCTGCGCGAGGTGGGCACCGCCCGCGAGGAGATCCCCGGACGGCGCGGCTATCCCGGCTATATGTACACCGACCTGGCCCAGATCTACGAGCGGGCCGGCCGGATCCACGGCCGCAAGGGCTCCATCACCCAGATCCCCATCCTGACCATGCCGGACGACGACATCACCCACCCCATCGCCGACCTGACCGGATACATCACCGAGGGCCAGCTGGTGCTTTCCCGCCAGCTGCACCGCATCGGCTGCTACCCGCCCATCGATCCCCTGCCCTCGCTGTCCCGCCTGATGAACAACGGCATCGGCGAGGGCCACACCCGCAAGGACCACCGGGAGTGGGCCAACCAGCTTTATGCCGCCTATGCCTCGGGCCGCGACCTGCGCAAGCTGGTGGCCATCATCGGCGAGGAGGCCCTTACCGAGATCGACCGCAAGTACCTCAAGTTCGCCGAGGGTTTCGAGAAGGTGATGATCAACCAGGGACAGACCGACCGCAGCATCGAGGAGACATTACAAATCGGCTGGGACCTGATGTCCGAACTGCCGGCCAAGGAGCTGAAGCGCATCAGCAAAGACCACATCCACAAGTATTACCACGGCGAGACCATGGAGAAGATGTACGGCAGGGAAGAGAGATAACTTCGAACAGTTTGAATGGATCAAATCGTTGAAACGTTTCAAACGATTGCAGGGAGTGGTAATGAAAACAGAACTTAAAATATCCATCTGTCTGATGCTCCTTTCCGTAGTAACTGCAACATCCGAGACCCTGGACGTCACCATCAAGGGCCTGGACGACGGCCAGAAGACCTCCCGTCAGCAGGATTACAAGGAGGCGGTGCTGGACGCCAAGCGCCAGGCCATCGAGCAGGCCGGGGTGACGGTGGAATCGAAGTCAACAGTAAAGAACGCCGTTCTGCAGGAGGATTTCATAGAATCCAACGCCAAGGCGGTCCTGCTGCCGGGATTCCAGATCATGGACATCGGCTACATGCAGGACGGCACTTATCAGATAGTGCTCACCGGCAAGGTTCAGGTCCAGCCCAAGCAATCATCTTCCGAGGCCGACAGCGGGGCCCTGCTTTTATTGATGAACATCTACAGCGTGCCGGTGACCTTCCAGCTGAACGGCAGGCCGCTGGACGCCGGCGGCAAATTCACCGCCCTGGTGGCGATGAAGGATAGCACGGATTTTTCCCTCCTGCCCAATATCAGGGAAGTTAAAAAAAGATACAACAACCTGCCTAAGTATTTTCTCTATCTGTTAAAACTTCCGGCCGGCCGGCACAGCATCAGGATCACAGCCCAGGTCATCTCCGGCACCGGCCCCGGCAGGAACGGCAATTTCGTGGATGCTGAGATAATCCCTGGTCGGACCACATTTTACGAATACCGGGCCGATCCGGAATACAACTTTATCCTGGCCGACAGCGATTTTGTATTTGAAAAACTGGAGGCCAATAAAAAACCGGCCGATACCACCGCCGCCTACCGCCAAAAATTGCGGCAGGACATAACCGCCCAATACGAAAAGCTCATTGGCTTCAAGTTCTAATACTAACCAGAACGCAGAATTTATTATAAGGAAACCAGGAATGCAGGAAACTATAATGGTTCCCAGTATTTATTCCCGGTTTCATGGATTCCTAATAAATAATCTTCGCATCTATGGCCATCGTAATAATATCTAATTTTATCAATAAATGGAAAACGTATCACCAACCAGGATGAACCTGCTGGCCCGAAAGGCCCAGGTATCATTGGCCAAACAGGGGGTGGACCTGCTGAAGAAGAAACGCGACGCCCTGGTGGCGGAGTTCTTCGGCGTGGTCCGGAACACGCTGGAATCGCGCAACAAGCTCAACGCGGTGGCCCAGGAGGCCGTCAATCAGCTGAACGTCGCGGCCTCCATAGAGGGCAAGCCGCTGCTGGAATCGGCGGCCCTGGCCGGAAAACGCCAGGTGATGCTGCAGGTGGCCGAGAAGAACGTCTGGGGCATCAAGATCCCCGAGGTCTCCACCGCCCACAGCCTGAAAAGGGACCCCTTCAAGAGAGGGTACAACGCCGCCACCGCCCCGGGCCGGGTGATAAAGACCGCCGATAATTTCGAGGAGATGATCGACCTGCTGGTGGAGGTGGCCGGGCGGGAGACCCGCCTGAAAAAACTGGGCCAGGAGATAAAGAAGACCACCCGCCGGGTCAACGCCCTGGAACAGATCGTGATCCCCCGGCTGTACCGCCAGATGGCCTACATCAAAAGCGTCCTGGAGCAGAGGGAGAGGGAGGATGTCTTCCGGCTCAAATTGATAAAGAACAAAGGCGAATGAGACAGGTTCGCCTTTGTTCCCGTCTGCTGGCAGGCCTTTCCTGCTGGCTTTTTTTATCCGGCTGCATTTCGGTGGACATCCAGACCAAGGCCGGCCGGGACCTCTCGGGCAGCCGGACCTATAGGATAACACTGGAGCCCATGCTGGCCAGGTTTTACCGGGCGGGGGCCTCGGCCAAAATGTTCGACCTCCCCGGGCAGGACCTGGAGAAACAAAAAGGCGTCAGCGCCGTCTCCAAGCAGGAGATCCCGGGAGAGGACGGATCGCTGGAGCTGGTGTGGTCCTATCGTTCGTCCCGTTTGGATGATTTCTCCAGCCAAACCGACACCGTGATCTTCTCCAAGAGGGCCGTCAAATGGTGGATATATTACAGCTATTACGAACGCTATCTGCCCCGCCGGGACACCAGCAATATTCCGGCCGCCAGAGGCACCTGGTTTAAGAACAGCCTGACCCTGCCGGGGCAGGTATATTCCAGCAACGGGGACTCGTTATCGGGCTCCCGAGTCGTCTGGCTACGCTCCATGGATGCTTCGGCCCAGGGCGGGCTGGTGATGACCGCCCAGAGCCGGGAGATCAACCCCCTGCTGCTGGTTTTATTGCCGGTCCTTTTGGGCGCCATCTGCTACCTCCTGCTGAAACGCCGGATAAAATTAGTTGACCCATCCTCCTCTGACGGCACTTGATAATATGATCTAAATGTATTAAACTGAAACGATGAGAATAAAAGCCAAACATATTATGGTCCTCCTTGGTTTTATGTTCATAGCCGTTCCATCTGCCAGGGCCATGGGCAGCCGGCCGGAGATGATGACCGAGTACACCGAGGCCAGCCAGGGAACCCTGAGGTTCTACCTGCAGAAGGTCCTGTTCCGGGACAGCCTGGGGCGGAGCAACATTGAATTCTCCTATTCGCTGGCCATGGACCAGCTGCAGTTCATCGCCGATGGAGAAAATTACCAAGCGGGTTATTCCATCTCCGTAATCATCTATGACCAGGACGGCCAGCAAACAGCCGGCGATAGCTGGGAGAGGACGGTTAAGATCCCAAATTATCACCATCTCCAGAGAGGCGACAGCATTTTGGCCGACACCCTGGTCCTGCCGCTGCCCCCCGGCGGGTACCGGGCCAAGATAACCTGCCGGGATGAAAATTCGGACCGGGCGGGCCAATTCGACCAGCAGTTGACGGTCCCGTCCCTTTCCAGCGGAAATTATATCGGCGGGGTGAAGTTTGAGCGCGACTACCACGGCAGCCTGATTCCCTGGCCCAATCGGATTTACGGCGATGGCGCCGGGCCGATAATATTCCGGGTGGATCTATATCACCAAGGCTCCGACAGCCTGGACTTGAAAGCCAGCCTCAGCGATCCCCGGACCCAGAAGACGGTCTGGGAGAAGACCCAGGGGATCCCCGATCGGCCTGGCCGCGCGGCCAGAATGATCATCCCGGTCGACAGCTTTCCGGACGGCAACTACCGGCTGGGCCTGGTTATTAACGACCATAAAAAAAACCTGTTATGGCAGAGCCAGTATCAGGTGATGGTGCAGAACCCGGCCTTGCTTACCAGGGGTGATTTCGAGGAAAAGATCGCCCAGGTGGAATATATTTCCAGGCGAAGCGAATTCGACAGTCTGAAGAAGGCCGGACCCGAACAGCGGGACAGCCTGTGGAAAGCCTTTTGGAAGTCCCGCGATCCCACTCCGGACACCGACAAGAACGAATACCGCGATGCCTATTATGAGAAGATCAATTATGCCAACAGCAATTTCGGCTCCAGCATCAGGCCCGGCTGGAGGACCGACATGGGGCGGATCTACATTAAGTACGGACAGCCCGACGAGACAGAGAAGCATCCCTTTGAAATCGATTCCCCGCCCTATGAGATATGGTATTATTACCAGGATGGGCTGAAGATAATTTTCCTGGACCGCCACGGGTTCGGGGATTACCGCATAGTTTACGCTAACAGGGAGATCTAGAGATGAGACGGATCGTTATTCCCGCCTGGGCGGTTGGCATTCTGCTTTTCTTTTTCGGCCTGGCCGGGGCCTTCCCAATAAAATCCAAGGGGGCGCTGGATTTCTGGGTGGATGGCGCGTCCTTTGCCAGCGACAGCGGCCAGACCTGGCAGGAGATCTACTGGAGCATAAGGGCCGGCGATTTTACGGCCAGGGACACCCTAGGGCGGAAAATGGCACTCTTCCGGACAGAGATACTGCTTAAAGACCAGAAAGGCGCCCTGGTGCTGAACGAAGGCTGGAATTCATTGTCCCCCCTGCCCACCGAGCAGATGCTGAAGCAGAAGGATATGGTGCTGCTGGACCAGGTCGAGGCCCGGAGGCTGAAACCAGGCAGTTATAATTTGCTTATGACCATCACCGACCTGGCCGGGGAAAAACAGGGCATGGTGGACACTATTTTCGATGTGCCGGGATACGGGGATCTGGGCCTCAGCCATATAGAGCTGTCCTCCGGCATCGCAGTTGATTCCATCCCGGGCCGGTTTAAAAAGGGGTCACTGACGGTAAAACCCTGGCCCAGCAGGGCCTTTGACGATGAATTGTATTATTATTATGAGATCTACAACCTGGCGCCAGCTGCCGACACACTGAATAAAAGGTATCTTAGGGTTTTATATTTTTCGGAAAAGGACCCTGCCCAGAAGATCATCAGCCATAAGGAGATTGCGTCGAACCCCGGCCCGCTGTCCGACTATGGAGGCCTGAGGATCGACGATCTGCCGGAGGGCCGGTATCGTTTACGGGCTCAGCTGATCCAGGGTTCCAGGATCCTGGCCAACAGCTACGCCAATTTTGAGATCACCCACCCCGGGATGATTATGCTGGCTGAGAAGGAGAAGATCGCCGGGGAGATCGCCCAGATGGAGCGGGACGGCGGGGGTTATTCCGACAGGATAGAATATATCGGGGCCAAGCAACAGATCGATCTGCTGAGCAAGCTTGATGAGAACGGCAAAAAAGAATTGTTGAGAAGATTCTGGAAACAACGCGACCCCCTTCCGGAAACAAAAGAAAATGAGGCGCTGATCGCCCATGCCCAGCGCTGCAGATATGCCGATCAGAACTTTGCCGAAAACTTTGCCGGCGGCCTTAAAGGCAGCCAGACCGAAAGAGGACGGATCTATATCAAATACGGCCCCTGGGACGACCGGGAGATCACCACCAACGCCCTCCAGAACCGACCCTACGATATCTGGAGCTATGATAATGGCAGGAAGTTCATCTTCTTTGATAAGGCGGGAATAGGCAAATTCGAGCTGCTTTATTCCAAAACTTCCGAGGAGAAGACCGACCCCGAGTATCGGCAATATATAAGTGATTTTTGAGTTGTCTTTTCAAAAAGGGCCTCCCGGGGAGAGGCTCTTTTTTGTTTGACTTCTTGATGACTTTGGGCTAAAATAATTAATTAACTTATATCAGTAAAATGCTTATGAAACAAAGACTTGTCCTTGCCGGTAATAGCCTGAAGCCGGAAATACTGGAGAAAATTGCCCTGGAGCCGGCGGTGATATCATTGTCTCCGCAGGCGCTGGCCCGTATCAATTCCGGACGCAAGGTGGTGGAGAAGATCATCAAGGAGAATCGGACGGTCTATGGCATCACCACCGGGTTCGGCAAGTTCGCCGAGATCAGGATATCCCTGAATGAGATCGACCAGCTGCAGGAAAATTTGATAAAAAGCCACGCCACCGGAGTGGGACAGTTATTTGAGCCCCACCAGGTGCGGGCCGTCATGCTGCTGCAGGCCAATCAGCTGGCCAAAGGCGCTTCCGGGGTCCGGCCGGTGGTGGTCCAGCAGCTATTGGGGCTTTTGAACAACGATATAATTCCCCTGGTCCCCCGGCAGGGCTCGGTGGGCGCCTCCGGCGACCTTTCCCCCATGGCCCATATCGGACTGGTGATGATCGGCCGGGGGCAGGCTTTTTATAAGGGCAAGGTCGTTAGCGGGGCCGCAGCCCTGAAAAAGGCCGGGATGAAACCTTTGATCCTCAAAGCCAAGGAAGGGCTGGCCATCACCAACGGCACCGAGGTGATGACGGCCATCGCAATATTGAATCTGCTGGAGGCCGAGAGACTGTGCAAGATGGCCGACATAGCCGGGGCCATGTCCTTAGAAGCTTTAAGGGGAACCAATGTGGCCTTTGACGCGGAGATACAAAAGTTGAGGCCGCATCGGGGACAGGGAGGCTCGGCGGACAACCTCCGGCGCCTGATGACGGGCAGCCAGATCCGCCGCTCCCACAAGGAATGCCTGAAGGTGCAGGACGCATACTCGCTCCGCTGCATGCCGCAGGTCCACGGAGCCACCAAGGGAGCCTTGCGGCATATCCGGCAGGTTCTGGAGACCGAGCTCAATTCCGTGACCGACAACCCGCTGGTGATCGTGAACAAGGGCCAGGTGCTGTCGGGCGGGAATTTCCACGGCCAGCCGGTGGCCCTGGCCATGGACTATCTGGGCATCGCGACGGCCGAACTGGCCGACATCTCGGAGCGCCGCATCTCCCGGCTGCTGGATGGCTGCCTTTCCGGACTGCCGGGCTTCCTGACCCAGCATGGGGGCCTCAACTCGGGGCTGATGATAGTGCAGAACACCGCGGCCTCACTGGTCTCCGAGAACAAGGTGCTGGCCCATCCCTCCTCGGTGGATTCCATCCCCACCTCGGCCAACCAGGAGGACCATGTCTCCATGGGCACCATCGGGGCCCGCAAGGCCGGGCAGATCTGCGACAATGTGCGCTACGTGCTGGCCTGCGAGCTGTTATGCGCTGCCCAGGGATTGGAGTTCCATAAACCGTTAAACCCCGGCCGGGGGGTCAAAGCAGCCTACCGGGCCGTCCGGGCCAGGGTGAGATCGTTCACCCACGACCGCGAATTTCATCAGGATATCGAGGAGATATCGGAACTGATCCAGGAGAACGCCATCCTGAAAGCGGTGGAGAATGCGGTGGGAAAATTAAAATAACAAATATACCATCACGAAAACAATCAAAAATCAAAGGAGTTTGCCATGCCGGTAATTCTTGACGGATCAGGTTTAACAGTGGAAAAATTGGTGCAGATAGCCCGATATAACGAAAAGGTGGAACTGGCACCGGCGGCCCTGGAGCGCATCAAACTGTGCCGGGCGATGCTGGAGGATAAGATCAAGGCCCGGGAGATCATGTACGGCGTCAACACCGGCATCGGGGAGTTTTCAGAGAAGGTCCTTGACGACGACCAGGTGAAGGATTTTCAGAAATACCTGATATACAACCATGCCGCCGGGATCGGCGAACCGGTCCCCGTCGAACAGGTGCGGGCCGCCATGGCCGGGCGCATCAACGTCCACGCCCACGGCAACAGCGGCTGCCGGCCGGAGATAACCCAGACCTATATCGAGATGCTGAACAAGGGGGTCACCCCGGTGGTCTGCCAGAAGGGCTCGGTGGGGGCCTGCGGCGACCTGGCCCCCATGTCGCAGATAGCCCTGCTGCTGATGGGCGAGGGCGAGGCTTTTTATAAGGACCAGCGCCTGCCGGGCAAGAAGGCTATGGACCAGGCCGGCATACCCATTCCCGGCCTGCAGGCCCGCGACGGCCTGGCGGCCATCAACGGCTCCAACCTGCTGACGGCCATGAGCGCCCTGACGTTGTACGATTTCAACCGCTGGCTCAAACAGGCGGAGATCGCCTGCGCCATGAGCCTGGAATCTCTGATGGCCAACCTGAAGCCCTACGACATCCGGCTCCATCAGGTGCGAGGTTTCAAGGGGGCCCAGCGAAGTTCCAAAGCAATCCTGGCCTGCATTCAGGGCAGCGACCTCCAGACCGGAAAGATCAAGACCAAGGTGCAGGACGCCTACTCCATGCGGAGCACTCCCCAGGTCATCGGCGCCGCCCATGATGCCATCGCCTATGCCAAGTCCCAGGTGGAGATCGAGCTGAACGGGGTGGGCGACAATCCCATCTTCCTGCCGGAGTTCAAGCTGACCCTGACCGGGGCCAACTTCCAGGGCTCGCCGGTCTGCCTGCCCATGGACATGGCCGGCGCCGCCATCACCATGGTCTGCGTCATCAGCGAGCGCCGCCTGAACCGACTGACCAATCCGGCCCTGAGCGTCGGTCTGCCCGAGTTTCTCACCAAGGGGGCGGGCATGTTCAGCGGGATGATGCTCAGCCAATATACCGCCGATATGCTGATCGTGGAACAGCGTATTCTGTGCATGCCGGCCAGCATCCAGTCCATTCCGGCGGCGGCCGATCAGGAGGATTTCGTATCCATGGGCATGAATACCGCCCTTAAGAACAACCAGATTTTGGACAACGCCTACGGCATATTGGGCATCGAGATGATGGCCGCCGCCCAGGCCTTGGATTTCCGGGATTTCGGTTTTGGCAAAGGTGTCAACAAGGCCCGGGAGGTCATCCGCAAACATGTACTGCATTTGGATGAGGACCGGCCGCTTTATTCCGACCACAACATCATGAAGGACTTGGTGAAATCAGGCCAGGTGCTGGATGAAGTGGAGAAGGCAATAGGGAGCCTGGAATAACCCCACCCTATAATTCCCTCCCCTCGAGGGGAGGGAAAGGGAGAGGTTATTAAATTAATTCAACAAAACTTGACGGCAATTATCTGAAATATGATTTTGATAATCGGTATTCTTGTCTTCGGCTACCTGGCCTCCAGCCTGCTGTCCGGGTTGAACCTGGCGCACCTCAAAACCAGCATAAAGAGGAGCCTGCCGCTGGAGGTTTCGGACCTTTTTGACCAACAAAAGGTGGCTCAGATAGCCGATTACACTGCGGCCAAGACCAAATTGGGATATTGGAGCGAGTTCCTGACAACAGCAGTGGTGGTGATCCTCTTTACAACCGGCATCGTGCCGGGCATCGCCCTGTGGGCCGATGGACTGAGGATCGCCCCGCTGCTGCAGGGACTGGCAGTGATATTCATCTTGTTATTGATCGGCTATCTGGCCGGCATCCCGGCTGCGCTGTATTCCGATTTTAAGCTGGAGAAGAAATACGGTTTTTCAACCATCACTCCCAGGACCTGGCTGGGCGATCAGGCAAAGAGCCTGTTGGTGTCGGGAATATTGATGAGCCTGTTGTTCTCGGGATTCTATTTATTCATCAATTGGCTGGGAACCTGGTGGTGGCTGGCGGCCTGGGGCCTGGTGATGGCGTTTTCCTTCCTGATGATATTCCTTTCGCCGGTGGTGCTGATGCCGCTGTTCAACAAGTTCATGCCGCTGGAAGATGAGGAATTGAAGAACAAGATCCTGGAGATGGCCCAAAGGGCCGATTTTCCCCTGGCCGGGGTCTTCCAGATGGACGCCTCTAAGCGCAGCACCCATGACAACGCCTTTTTCACCGGGATGGGGAAGACCCGCCGGATAGTATTCTACGACACCATGGTCAAAAACTACAGCCACCAGGAACTGCTATCGGTGATGGGCCACGAGATCGGTCACTGGAAGATGAAGCACATCTTCAAGATGATCGCTGCGATGTCGCTGCTGTCCGGGGTGCTGTTGTTCGCTGCCTCACGGATCCTGGCCCATCCCTGGATATACAACGCCATCGGTCTGGGAGAACTGTTCGGCAGGATAGGGTTCAACGGCCCCTTGATCGGTGTGGCCCTGTACGTGGTGGCAATTCTTTTTGAGCCCCTCAACCTGATAATCTCTCCGCTGATGAACTGGCAGTCGCGCCGGTACGAATACCAGTCCGATGCTTATTCCCTGAAGCTCAATCCTTCTGCCGGGGACATGAAGGGGGCATTGATAAAACTCAGCCAGAAAAACCTGAGCAACCTGTTCCCGCACCCGCTGTATGTCGTCTTTCATTATTCCCACCCGCCGCTGCTGGCCAGGCTGAAGGCCATAGATGACCAAGTCCGGCGTAACGTATAACACGTAGGCACAAATTCTATTTGTGCCTAAATAATCAACGATGGGTGTTTTGTGAAGACGGAAGAATGTTGATGCATCACGTAGAATTAAAAAGGTTTTATTTGCCGGGAGCAATTTATTTTATAACCAGCGTAACGGAGGGTCGGGTCCCAACCTTTGGAAGCGAAGAAAACCTCAGAATATTGGCAAATATCATTATTGCGGAAAAAGAAAGATTGGGCTTTCTTGTTTCTGGTTATGCATTGTTGCCCGATCATATTCATCTAATTATAAAACCCGGCGAAAGTGCCAATATCTCAAGAATAATGGCAACGATTAAAGCTCTTTGTGCAAAAGCTATCAATACTCGGTTGAACACGACAGGCAAGGTTTGGCAACACCAGTTCCTGGACCATATAATCCGTACATCTAAAGATTACCAACGGCATATTGAATATATTCATCGCAATCCCTTAAAACACGGCTTGGTCAATGACATCAAAGAGTACAGATGGTCAAGCTGGCACCAATATCAAGGAACAACGCCGGAAGATATTAAGGTTGATGTATTGGATGTTAAACCCGGCCGGATGTTTTGATTTCCTTTTTGTTTAAATATTTCGGTTTTGAATTTATTAAGGCACAGATAGAATCTGTGGGATACGTTGATAAATACAGACATGACAAATTAATAATTAAGGCACAAATAGAATCTGTGCCTACAGCGTAAACACACATCGCGAGGTTATAAACAACATGCCCAAGAATATCCATTCCCCCCACGGCACCAAGATCTCCTGCCAGGGCTGGCAGCAGGAAGCCGCCATGCGGATGCTGATGAACAACCTGGACCCGGCGGTGGCCGAAAGGCCGGAGGACCTGATAGTCTACGGCGGCAACGGCCGGGCGGCCCGCAACTGGGACTGCTACCATGCCATCATCAAGTCGCTTAAAAAACTGAAAAGCGATGAGACCCTGCTGGTGCAGTCCGGCAAGCCGGTGGGCATCCTGCAGACCCATCCCCATTGCCCGCGGGTGCTGATAGCCAACTCCAACCTGATTCCCCATTGGGCCAACTGGGATTATTTCCGCCAGCTGGAGGCGCTGGGGCTGATCATGTACGGCCAGATGACCGCCGGCAGCTGGATATACATCGGCACCCAGGGAATTTTACAGGGCACTTATGAAACCTTCGGGGCCCTGGCCCAAAAACATTTCGGGGACACTCTAAAGGGCAGGTGGGTGCTGACCGGCGGCATGGGCGGGATGTCCGGGGCCCAGCCGTTGTCGGTTACCATGAACGAGGGCGTGATATTGGACGTGGAGGTGGATCCTTCCCGCATCCAGAAGAGACTGGAAACCGGCTACTGCGACGTAATGGTGGACGACCTGGACAAGGCCCTTAAGCTGGTATTTGAATACGTCAAGAAGGGCGAACCACTGTCCATAGGGCTGGTGGGCAATTGCGCCGAGGTGCTTCCCGAACTTGTGCGCCGGGGCGTGATCCCCGACGTGGTCACAGACCAGACCTCGGCCCACGACGAATTGAACGGATATGTGCCCCACCGGATGACACTGGCCCAGGCCAACGAACTTCGCAAGAACGATCCCGAAGGATACAAGCTCAAATCATACGAGGCCATGGCCATCCACATGCAGGCCATGCTGGACATGCAAAAGCAGGGAGCCATCGCCTTTGACTACGGCAACAACATCCGGGGCCAGGCGGTGAAGCACGGCATCAAGAATGCCTTTGACGTGCCGGGCTTTGTACCGGAGTACATCCGCGACCTGTTCTGCGAAGGCAAGGGCCCATTCCGCTGGGCGGCGCTTTCCGGAGATCCAAAAGACATCGCGGTGACAGATGAAGCGGTGTTGAAGCTGTTCCCCAAGAATGCCCATCTGGCCCGCTGGATAAAGATGGCCCAGAAGAAGGTCCATTTCCAGGGCCTGCCGGCCAGAATATGCTGGCTGGGATATGGCGAGAGGGACAAGGCCGGCCTGCTGTTCAACGACCTGGTGAAAAAGGGAAAGATCAAGGCTCCCATCGTCATCGGCCGGGATCACTTAGACTGCGGCTCGGTGGCCTCGCCCAACCGCGAGACCGAGGCCATGAAGGACGGCAGTGACGCCATAGCCGACTGGCCGCTGCTGAACGCCATGGTCAACGTGGCCTCCGGGGCCTCCTGGGTTTCCATTCATCACGGCGGCGGGGTGGGGATAGGGTATTCCATCCACGCCGGGCAGGTAACGGTGGCGGACGGCACAAAAGAGATGGCCAAGCGCATAGAGCGGGTGCTGACCAATGATCCGGGGATGGGCATTTTGCGCCACGTGGACGCGGGGTATGACATTGCCAAGCAGGTGGCCAAGAAGAAGAAGGTCAAGATCCCGATGATGGGTTGATTATGCAAAACACAAAACTTTCGCCTTTTTTAAAATGGGCGGGTGGAAAACGATGGCTTGTTAATAAACATGAAGAGTTGTTTAAAGTAGATTATAAGAAATATTATGAACCTTTTTTAGGTAGTGGCGCCGTATTCTTTTTTATAGAACCAAATGAGGCAATTTTGTCGGATATCAACAGTGAACTTGTAATAACATATAATGCCATAAAAGAAAATTGGGAACTTGTTTATCACTTTCTACTTGAACACCATAAGAAGCACGACAAAAAGTACTATTATAAACAAAGATTAAAAAGATATAGAAATAAATTTAAAAAAGCAGCAAGATTTATATATTTGAATAGAACTTGTTGGAATGCATTATATCGGGTTAATACTAAAGGTTTATTTAATGTACCTATAGGTACAAAGAAGCGTGTTGTATATGAAAAAGATGATTTTAAAGAGATCTCAGAAAAATTAAACAAAGCTAAAATCATTTGTGCTGACTTTGAGAATATTATTGACAGAGCAAATAAAAACGATTTCTTATTTGTAGACCCACCATATATTACGAAAAACACAAAAAATGGTTTTATAAAATATAATGATAAAATATTTACCTGGGAAGATGAGTTGCGGCTTTTTAATAGTTTAAAGCGTGCGTCAAAGAGAGGTGTAAAAATATTATTTACAAACACATACCACCGGAGCATAACTATGCTATACAAAAATGATTTTATAATAACTAAAGTTGCGCGAAGCAGTATTTTAGCCAGCGATCCAAAACATAGGAAAATAACATATGAGATAGTTATAAGGAGCAATTACGATGTTCAAAGATAAAGTCATATTCATTTACAAAGCCTTGCTGTCTCACATGCCGTATATAAGAAATTACAAAAATTGTAGTACACCCGCTAAGACAGCTGCATTTTGGGAACTACTCATTACATTAATTATTTCATTTTTACCAATATTTATTGGTTGTTTTATAGCCTATCTACAAAACAACAGTATACATATTATTAATAATATGTATAACAATTTGTCAAACGGCGAATTGTTTCTTTATATTACCTCATTGCTTGCACCGGTGATATACATGATACTTAAAGAAAGGAAAAATATAAAAAGATTCCCCGATTTAATTTTGAGCGTATTTCTCTACGGAGGTATTGTTCTTGCTTCAGCAATCGTATTCGCTTTGAAACGCATTAATTTTGCATTTGATGCAGTATCAGTCAACAGAGTTCAATATTTAATATTTCCCTTCTCTTTGCTGTTGATGTATGTGGTTCTTACGTATAATAACGAATTTCCTGCAAACCCGGCGGAAGTAATGCAGGCGCAAGAAGATAAATTTACGGCTGATGTTAGAAAGCATAGGAGGAAGAACAATGACTAATGTAATCGCAATGTCATGTTTAGAAGTGATACAGCCAATTGGTAAATTTTATATTGGCTCAATCAAAGCTTCAGATTTGTGCAATATAACACAATATGATTTCAGGAGATTATCTAACGAAGAAGGGTTTGAAAGCTATATTGGTATAAATCGGAAAGTAGACCAAAATCGAGAAAACGAAATAGCTCAATATGTTGGGACATCGGATGCTTGTTTCCCGACTTCAATTATATTATCAATACCTGCTGCATGTACACATTACGATCATAAAAGTAAAATATTAAAACTTAAAGAATACATTGATAAAAATGATAGTAATAAAAATATAAGTTCTGATAAAATAGCTACCGTATTAGATGGACAACATAGAATAGCAGGGCTAAAAAAGGGTACTTACCAGGGCGAATTTGAATTGAATGTGAGTATATTCATTGATTTAGATATTGCTGATCAGGCTTATATATTTTCAACAATAAATTTAGCACAGACAAAAGTAAATAGAAGCCTTGTTTATGATCTTTATGACCTTGCTAAAGCTAGAAGCCCACAGAAGGTTTGTCATAATATCGCTGTTGCTTTGGATAAAGATGAGAGTAGCCCTTTTTATAAAGCTATAAAAAGATTAGGTGTTGCTACAGAGGGACGATATAATGAGAGAATAACGCAAGCTACTTTTGTCGATAGTTTGATTTGTTATCTAACTGATGATGCTAGGACAGATAGAGAACTTTACAAGAAAGGGAAAAAACCACAAAAGGCTAGCGCAGATGAATTGAAGAAAATGATCTTTCGTAATATGTTTATTGATGAAAAAGATTTAGATATAACTGATGTCATTTGGAATTATTTTGACGCCATAAGTGATAATTGGGAAAAAGCATGGTGCAATACTGGTAGCGGAATTATGTTAAAGAGGACAAACGGTTTCAGGGCATTTATGAGGTTTTTAAGGCCTGCTTATCTTCATATTACTTCACCAGGCAGTATTCCAACAAAGAAACAATTTATGGAAGTGTTGAAAAAAATAGATATTAAAGACGCACAGTTTAATACTGATATATATAAGCCTGGCACAGGTGGTGAAAGTAAACTATATAATGAATTGCGTGAAAAATCTAAGATATAAATGCATCTCATCATCCAACATATCGGCCAACTGCTGTGCAATTCAATTTTATTAGCATCAACCAAACTTTAACCAAAGGAGATCGTCAATGAAAAAGTTCTCCCTCATCGCCATCGCGTTTATGATAGTCGTCCAATTGGGCTGCGGCAAAGACCCAACCGGGATAAGCACCGGGACCATCAAAGGCAAGATTTCCGATGCGGCCACCAACGGAGCGATTGCGGGTGTTGTGATCTCTACCTCTCCGGCCAGCAGTTCGGTGACAACCGGTGACGACGGTTATTACCAGATCGATGAAATCAAGGCTGGGGCATATACTGTGCTGGCTGCCAAATCCGGATATGCCAGCGCTACGGCCAATGTCACGGTCGATGCCGGGAAAATAACCAACGCAAACTTAGCCCTGGTTGTGGTGACGGCGGTTCCATCGGTTCCAGTGCTGGTCACCCCGCACGATACCGTTTCATCGGTCGTGCTGTGCCCGACTTTCAATTGGAATCCCAGCAGCGCCGCCGCCAGTTATTGCATACAGATAGCAAAGGACAGCACCTTCACGATATTGGCCGCCGGTCAGGCCGGTTTATATATCAATTGTTTCGCGTCTCCATCATTGGCCGAATCCACCACCTATTACTGGAGGGTCAATGCCAGCAATTCCATAGGGACTTCGGCCTGGTCTGCGGTGTGGAGATTCGCCACCGGTTCATCGGCCACCGGCAATACAAAGCCAAACCAACCGACAACTCCGATCGGTCCCGCTACCGGTTTCCGGAGTCAATCATACGAATTCGATTTCACCTGCTCAGATCCTGACGGCGATCCGCTTTATTTCCGGGCTGATTGGAGCGATGGTACTCCGATGATTTGGACCAATGATTATTATGGATGGAGCACTTATGCATTGCCCCATACCTTTAAGGCCTTGGGCACATTTCCCATTCGTGTTCAAGCCATGGACATATATGGCGATACCAGTCTTTGGTCAGCACAAACCTCAATAACGATAATCAACGCAAACCCAAGCTTCTCAAATTATTATGTTTATCCCAGTGACGGCTCCACTTGTTATTACTCACCGATAAATTTCGATTGGGATTGCACTGATCCCGATATACCCTATGATACCCTGTCATACGACATGTACTTAGATACATTGAATCCTCCGGTAAAACTCCAGGTATCCAACCTTTCTTCATCACAGTATACCTTAAGTACAATAACCAATGCCAAAACGTATTATTGGAAGATTGTGGCAAAGGATCGTTTTGGGGGCGTTGCCAACAGTTCTATATGGAGTTTTTATAAAACCACCAAATAAAACCAATGCACCTCATCATCCAACATATCGGCCAATTGCTGACCATAGCTGACCTCTCCCCGTCCCTCCCCGCAGCGGGGAGGGAGAAAGGGAGGGGTCGGGTGGGGTCAAGCATGTCCGACCTCGGCATCATCGAGGACGGGCTGGTAGCCATCGAGAATGACAGGATCGTAGCCGTGGGCAAAACTTCCGACCTCAAGCCCAAGCTGAAACTCCTGCCCCACACCAAGGTCATAGACGCCGAAAATCAAGTCGTCATGCCCGGCTTCGTGGACTGCCATACCCACCTGGTCTATGGCGGCTCCCGGGAGGACGAATTCGAGATGCGGGCCTCCGGAGTTTCCTACCAGGAGATCGCGGCCAGGGGCGGCGGAATACGCTCCACGGTCAAAGCCACCAGGCTGGCTTCCCGCGAAATCTTAAAACGCGATGCCATGAAACGATTGGATCGGATGCTCCTTTGGGGAACGACCACGGTCGAGGCTAAAAGCGGTTACGGATTGGAGACCAAAAGCGAGATCAAACAACTGGAGGTTGTAAAAGATCTAAATGACTTACAGGCTATAGAGGTCATGCCGACCTTCATGGGAGCGCACGAGTTTCCAGAGGAATTCAGAAATCAAAATGCAGAAAGCAAAAACGGAATAGACCGGGAAGGCTATGTCAAGCTAATCTGCGAAGAGATGATCCCGAAGGTCGCGGAGATGAAACTAGCCGAGTTCTGCGACGTGTTCTGCGACCAGGGCGTGTTCACTCCCGAAGAAGCCATAAAGATACTGGAGACCGCCAGCAATTTCGGGATGATACCCAAGATCCACGCCGACGAGCTGGCTTCTGTCGGTGCGGCCGAGGCGGCCGGAAAGGTCAAGGCCATCAGCGCCGAGCATCTGCTTTACCCCTCGCAGACCGGATTGGAACTGATGAAACAGGCCGGAACCATCGCCGTGCTGCTCCCCGGAACAAGCTTGACCATCAAGAAGAACTATGCCCCGGCCCGGAAAATGATAGAGATGGGCATCCCGGTGGCCCTGGCGACAGATCACAATCCCGGGTCGTGCACCATCGAGAACCTGCCGTTCATCATCGGGCTGGCCTGCCTGTACCTGGGGCTGACCCCGGCCGAGGCCATCTGCGCCGCCACCTACAACGCGGCCTGCGCCCTGAAGCGGGGCGACCGGATCGGCTCCATCGAGGAGGGCAAGCAGGCCGACCTGCTGATCATGGACATCCCCAATTACCGGTATATTCCGTATCACTACGGGGTCAACTACGTCAAGACGGTTATAAAGCGGGGCAAGATAGTCATAGGGGCTAATTGAACCGCCAAGACGCAAAGGTTATAATGTAATAGGATGGTAAAATTTAATATAAAGGGCAGATAAAATATATGAAAAAATGCCTGCCATTATTTTTGGCGCTGACCGCTTTTATCGGCTGTACACACCTGCCGATAAAAAATCTTCGGGAAAACGAATCTAAACTGGGGTATGAATTTAACACTTTTACTGACACTTCAAAAGCTTTGGCCCGAGCGAATTGGCGTGTATTGCGTGACCCTGTCAGTAAAAAGAAATATACAGACTCTTCTGAAGCATACCAATTGATAGAAAAATACGACATCAAGCAAAATGATATAAAATTCACAGATTTGTTTGTCGTCCCCAAGGCTTTTAATTACGGGCAGTATAAATCGGGCCAAGAATACTTCAACGGAGTGGCATTCCTAAGAAATAAGAAATATAAAGATGCATTTGATTGCTTCAAAGCTGCGATAAAAAAAGATGCAGACCTTTTGTGTTACTCTGATGTTTATTATCTGATGGCTGTTTGCGCTTATAATATGGGAGATACGGCCAGGGCTGAAATGTGTTTTGATAATTTTGTCAACTATTCCGAAAGCATAATCCCAAGCTCCTTTTGTTATAAGAATAATAGAAATGTAAATGATATCAAGGATTTAGCCGAAAAAGGCTATGCAGTAGACAGCTTGTATAGCGGGCACTTCACTGATTCGTGTAAAGGTCCGGTGTTAAAGCATTTTCCTTATTACGGGTTTCTCAGCGATACGCCGTTGTTTAATACCGGACTCTCTCTGAATTTTTACCAAGATAGGGTTAATCTGAGGGCCTTTACCGAAATAACTTTTAAAAGATTCAGCCCTTACGTTGAATACAGCAAGGATTATTTGGGTTTAGGGCTTAAATATCAAGCATATAGAAGTTGGGATAACCGGATAGGTGTCTTATCTAATATCCAATATCAGAGCCAGGATTTAACCGCAAATGATGTCAATGTAAAATTCCGTAATTATAGCCTGGGACTACAAACCGGTTATTATTTGCTTCCCCGGTTATGCCTTTTCCTGGGGGGGAGGTATTATTATTGGAATGAGAACAACAAGTATTATTCCACCGTGTCCGGTCAAAACATTTGGCATAACAACGATGCCTTTGCCGGTGCGGGATTTTTTATTTGGGAGCATCTGGCCCTGGTAGGTAAATACAGCCGGAATCAAAAAATGCAGGTTGGTATAACGCTGTTCGGTATGGATGTGTTTTATAATTTGTCCGACCAAAAAGGTTTTTATTTTGGCAGTTAACTATACCATAAAACTGAACAATTACATCAATGCTACCGGCTTAAAAGACAAGACTAGTGTCGATTAGTTTCCATTAATGTCAATTAATTAACTGTCAGGAGAATACATGACCAAGTTAGTCGAATGCGTGCCGAATTTTTCCGAGGGCCGGGACCGCAAGATCATCGATGCCATCGCCGATGCCGTCCGTTCGGTGTCCGACGTCAAACTTTTGGACGTTGATCCCGGGGCCGATACCAACCGCACCGTCTACACCTTTGTGGGAACCCCGGAGGGCGTAAAGGAAGCGGCCTTCCAGGCCGCCAAGAAGGCCCACGAGCTGATAGACATGTCCACCCACAGCGGGGCCCATCCCCGGATGGGGGCCATGGACGTCTGCCCGTTTGTGCCGGTATCCGGCGTTACCATGGACGACTGCGTCCAGATCGCCAGAGACCTGGGCAAGAGGCTGGGCGAGGAACTGGAGATCCCGGTCTACCTTTACGAATTTGCCGCCGCCTCTCCCGAACGCCAGAGCCTGGCCGACATCAGAACCGGCGAATACGAAGCCTTGGAGGAGAAACTGAAGGACCCCAAGTGGAAACCCGATTTCGGGCCGGCCAAGTTCAAGCACAAATGGGGGGCCAGCGTGGTGGGCGCCCGGGAATTTTTGATAGCCTATAACGTCAACGTCAACACCAAGGACAAGAAGCTGGCCAACGAGATCGCCCTGAACATCCGGGAGGGCGGTCGGGCCAAGAAGGACGCCTCCGGCAAGATCGTCAAGGATGAGAAAGGAAACTCAGTAAAGATACCCGGCCGCCTGAAGGCGGTGCGGGCCATCGGCTGGTATATCGACCAGTACCGCCAGGCCCAGGTGTCCATCAACCTGATCAACTATAACACCACCCCGCTGCATGTGGTGTTCGAGACCGCCCGGGAGGAGGCGGAAAAGCTGGGCCTGATAGTCACCGGCTCGGAGCTGGTCGGTCTTGTCCCCTTAAAACCGATGCTGGACGCCGGAAAGTTCTACCTGAAAAAGCAGGGCAAGTCGGCCGGGGCGCCGGAGAAGGAACTGGTGGAGATCGCCGTCCGCTCCCTGGGCCTGGACCAGCTGTCGGAATTCGACCCGGCCAAGAAGATCGTGGAATACAACTTCCTAAAGCCCGCCCCGCTGATGTCCCTGACCGCCAGGGATTTTGTGGACGAGGTGTCGTCCGAATCCCCGGCCCCGGGGGGCGGATCGGTGGCGGCTTTGGCCGGCAGCCTGTGCGCGGCGCTCTCGGCCATGGTGGCCAACCTGACGGTGGGCAAGCCGGGATATGAAAAGGTCTGGAAAGAGTTGTCCGACCTGGCCCAGCAGGGGCAGGAGATCAAGGACCAGCTGGCCAAGGCGGTGGATGAGGACACCAACGCCTTCAACCATCTGATGGAGGCCATGCGCCTGCCAAAAACCACCCCGGAACAGAAGGCCACCCGCGAGGCCGCCATGGAAGATGGTTATAAGAAGGCGGCGGCGGTGCCGCTCCAGACGGCCCAAACCTGCCTGGAGGCCATGAAGATATCCCTGATCGCCGCCCAAAAGGGCAACGCCAATTCCGCCTCCGATGCCGGGGTGGCCGCCTTGATGGCCCGGGCCGGGGTGGAGGGGGCGGTGCTGAACGTGCTGATAAACCTGGGATCGATAAAAGACCAGGCTTTCAAGGACAGCCACGTAAAAGATTGCCAGGGCCTGAAGCAGGAATCGGCCGATCTGTGCGACACCGTCCAGCAGGCGGTGATGAAAAATATAAAAATATAATTGTAATTTTGGCCCCAGTCCTTTATAATCATATACAATGGGCAAGGATTTTGGAAAATATGAGCTATGGCTGAAATAAACCGATTGAAAGAACAGGCCCGCACTTTCTACCAGAAGGGCGAGTGGGAGAAGGCCAGAAGGGCGGCAGAGCAGATCGTCTCCATCGAGCCGGAGGATCCCGAATTCACTCTGACCCTGGCCAATATTTATAGGGAAGTGGGAGAGGACCGCAAGGGTCTGGACACCTACGAGAAAGCCCTCAGGCTTTCGGAGAAGTCCGGGGACTTCAGCCGGGTGATCGCCGCCTCCAAAAGGATTTTGTCTATTGACAAGGATAGGATAGAGTTATATAATAAGACAGCTGAAGGATACCTTAAACTGGGGCTGAAAAGCGGGGCCGTCCGGGAGTGGATCCGCTTTGCCGACCAGATGAAGATCCGCTCGGATTTTACTGCTATGGCGGCGGTATACCAGCGGATAACGGACATTATTCCGGAGAATCCCCCCTTAATTGGCAGTTGCCAGAAGATCAGGCAGCTGGCGGATCAGGCGGTTTCCGACAATTCGGAGAATGCCCCGGAGCCGGCCGATATTGTACCCTATCGCCGTTTGGTGGACGTGGCCCTGAAGATGGGCCAGGCCAGAAAGATCATCGAAACCCAGCAGAGCTATGCCCGGGTGCTGCTGAGAAAGGGTTTTGTCCGAAAGGCCAAGGCGGTCTATCAGAAGATCCTGGAACGCGACCCCGGCAATGAAGAGGCCCTGGCCAAGGTGCTTTCATCGTCCGGGGACGGCGCCCTGGATGATAAAAAACTGCAATCCCAGCTGCTGGAAGCCTGCAAAAACTATCAGGAACTGATCTGGGGCAAGATCGACGAAGCCTATGAGCCTTATTATGACCTGGGGATTCTTTTCCGACAGGAGGGCTTAAAGGACGAGTCCGTAGTTGAATTTCAGAATTCCATCAAGGGCGGGGACCGGCAGTTAAAAGGCTTTGAGATGCTGGCGGTATCCTTCCTGGAACAGGGCGATTACGGTCTGGCCAAGGAGGTGCTCAGCCAGGGTCTTGCCATCCGGAAATTCCTGGACAATGAATATGTGGGCCTGCACTACAACCTGGGGGTGGCCCATGAACAGCTGGGGGAGTTCCAGAAGGCCTTATATGAGTACGAGCAGGTCTATGTCATTGACATCACCTATAAGGACGTCGCCAAGCGCCTGAGGGATCTGGAGAACAAGGTCAAGGCCCCACAGCAGACCAGGATCATCATTCCGGAACCGCCGGAGGCCGGCGGACCGGCTTCCGGCATCGAACCGGGATGGTTGGATCCTGCTGCTGAAGAAGCGCCGGGCCAGCCAGCGGCCGTTGAGAAGCGGCCCCCAACCACCCCGGCGGAAGATCTCCCCTCTTCAGGCGATGAGGAATTTTATCCCTTGGGGGCGGCGGCCGATCTCCCGGAGAATGCCATTGATGATAGATATGCCCCGCCGGATGAGGATGGCGACGTTTCTTATCAGCCGGCAAATTTACTGGTGGAGGAAACAGATTCGGAACCGGAAACCGAACCGTCCCCCCAGACAGCGCCGATAGTCCTGGGCCCTAAAGACAAAGGACTTTCCTTCCTGTAATATTTTTTAGGAGAATCAATGGACTACGAAAGATTTTTCAAGCTTAATGACGATCCTTTTTCCAATATCCCCGACAGCCGTTTCTACTACGACAGCCCCCAGCACAGCCGGGCCATAATGCACCTGGCCCACGTGGCCGAGAGGATGAGGGGGCTGGGGGTGCTGACCGGAGAGGTGGGCACCGGAAAGACCATGCTGGCCCGGCGCCTGCTGGAGATACTCCGGGAGGACGGACGGTTCGAGACGGCGCTGCTGGTGCTGACCCACGGGGATTTCAGTCCGTTATGGTTCCTTCGAAGAGTGGGCGCCCTGTTGGATGTCAAGGACGTTTCGGACGATAAGACCCAAGTGTCATCAGCCCTGGCCCGGCGCTTGATGGAGATCCATGCCGAGGGCCGCAAGGCGGTGATCCTGATCGACGAGGCCAATCTCCTGCGGGGGCAGGCCATGCTGGAGGAGATCCGAGGCCTTTTGAACCTGGAGCTGTCCGATGCCCGGCTGATAACTTTTATTTTGTTCGGCATGACCGAGGTCAACCAGAACCTGCTGGTGGATGTTTCGCTTAACCAGAGGGTGTCGGTGAAATATCACCTGGGCCCGCTGGATGAGGATGCAGTCAAAGAATACGTCCAGCATCGTTTGGTGGTGGCCGGCCGGGAGGAGGAGCTTTTTACCGACACTGCCTACCAGCTGATCGCCCGGTATTCCCAGGGCCGCCCCCGGCTGATAAACGCCATCTGCGACAACGCCCTGATGGAGGGCTGCCTCCAGGAGAAGGACCTGCTGGACGCCTCGGTGATCCAGATCGTGGCCAACAATCTGGGGTTGGACGACGGCGCGGAGCAGACTGCCGGGGTGACGGCCGGGGCCGAGGCCAACGATTACGGTTTCTGATATAACAGCGGACTAAATTCACAAAACAATAAATGGTACGATGGCAAAAGTTGATCAAATAAGAGCCAAGGCGGCCGAGTATTTTCAAAAGGGCGATTTCGCCAAAGCGGTGAGCGAGTACAAGAAAGTGCTGGACCTGGAGCCCGGCAATGCCAGCACCTATAATTTCATCGGCGACGCCTATGTGAAGCTGTCCAATGTCGGAGAGGCGGTCTCCAGCTATCTGGAGGCGGTCAGGGGCTACAGCAACGACGCCCTTTATAACAATGCCATTGCGGTCTGCAAGAAGATACTCCGGGTCAACAAGGACGACCCCGAGGTATACAAGACCCTGGGCGATCTGTATATCCAGCAGGGGCTGGTCAACGAGGCCATCACCAACCTTCTGGAATACGCCGAGCGGAAGATCAAGCAGGGAAAAGCCGATGAGGCCTTCCCGATCTATCACCAGATCGTAGAGATCAACCCCCAGAATCTGGCGGTACGCTCCAAATTGGCCGAGATGTATCTGACCCAGAAGAAGATCCCCGAAGCCATAGAAGAATTCTCCCAGCTGGCCAAAACCTACCGGGATCAAGGCCGGATGATCGAAGCCGAGTCCCTGGAGGCCAAG
Source organism: Candidatus Edwardsbacteria bacterium RifOxyA12_full_54_48 (assembly GCA_001777915.1). Classification (NCBI taxonomy): domain Bacteria; phylum Candidatus Edwardsiibacteriota; species Candidatus Edwardsbacteria bacterium RifOxyA12_full_54_48. The sequence goes on from MFFN01000001.1 coordinate 207,690, forward strand.
GTCAGGGGGATGAAAGGGGAGGCCGCACCGGCCCAGGCAGCGCCGGAGGCCGAGGTCAAGCCCGATTCCATCATCGAGGAGCTTTCCCAGCAGCGGCCCGAAACCCCGGCCCAGAAACAAACCACCCCGGAACTGGTGATCGATAAAGAACCGGAGCCGCCCCGGGAGGAAGAGGCGGCCAAACAGGACTGGGCCACCAACATCGAACTGGGCGACCTGCTGGTCGAGATCGGTTCCACCCAGGAGGCCCTGGACCAATACCACACCGCGGCCAACGGCTACATGAACGACGGCAACGTGGGAAAATCGGTGGAGGTATATAAGAAGATAGCCAACCTGCAGCCCTTGGAGCTGCGCAGCCGCCAGAAGCTGGTGGAGATCGCCCTGCAAAACAACCAGCAGGATGATCTGATAGAGGCCTACCTGGGCCTGGCCGAATGCTTGCACCGCAGGGAACTGAGGGAACAGGCTGCGGCGGTCTATCAGAAGGTTCTGGAGATGGACCCGGTCAACGAGAGCGCCCTGGAGAGTCTGTCTCTATTGCTGCCGGAGATGCCCGAGGGGGCCTTTGAGATGCCGGGCATGGAGATCCATCAAGAGCCGGCGTCTCCACAGGAGGCGGTTCCCGATATATCATTCATCCAGCCGACAGCCCCCCAGTTCGAGGAGCAACCCCAAGCACAGGAGCCCGCTGCCTGGCCGCCGGAACCGGCCCCGGTTGAGGCCCCGCCGGCCTGGGAGGCACCACAGCCCGAGCCGGAAAATGCCCAGCCGGAAAGCTTCATGCATCACGGCGAGCCCCAGCCGGAGGAGCCGCAGTTCCACGGCCAGCCGGCCGAACCGCCGGCCAGCGATGACGTCCATTGGGGGCGGGAGATCGTGGAGGGGGGCCGCCAGTCCCGGGTCAAGTTCAGCGTGGCCGATGAGGAGCCGGCCACCGCTCCGGGGGCCCAGGAAGAATTTCTGTCGCTTCAGGACATTCTGGCCGAGTTCAAGGAAGGGGTCTACCAAAGCATAAACCAGGAGGATTTCCAGGGCCATTACGACCTGGGCATAGCCTATAAAGAAATGGGCCTGGTCGAGGAGGCCATTGCCGAGTTCCAGATTGCCTCCAAGGGCGAGAAGGAGCGCCTTAAGTCCTTCGAGATGCTGGGCATCTGTTTCCTGGATCGGGGGGAGCCCAAGTTCGCCGTCAAACAACTGGAGCGCGGCCTCTCCACTCCGGGCTACAGCGATGAGGACTATATCGGCCTGCGTTATAGCCTGGCCCAGGCCTATGAACTGACCGGGGAGATCCCCAGCGCCATCAAGACCTTGGAGGATATCTACACCACCGATGTCAACTTCAGGGATGTGGGACAGAGGCTGCAATCCCTGAGGGCCTCCCTGGCGCCCGCCGCCCCTCCGGCCGCAACACCCCGGCCGGCGCCTCAACCGGCCCCGCCTCCGGCTCCCCAGCCCCGGCCGGCCGCCCCGGTCCCCCAGCCGCCGGCTGCCAGGCCGATGCCCCAGGCTCCGCAGATCCAACGCCCGGCTGCGCCTCCGCCCAGACCGGCCATGCAGCCGGCCGCCCCGGCCCCCCAGTACCAGCCGGCGCCGGAGCCCGAAGCTGAATCAGCCCCCAAGCCCAAGCCCATTCCCTCCAAGCTTAAGAAACCGGAAAAACAGAGGATATCCTACGTTTAATATGGTTTGAGATGGACAGATACCCGGCCCTGAAAATTTTCATAATCTTGTTATTAGGGGTGCTGGCCGCTTCGGCCTTCCGCATCCCTTTTATTTTTTCAGGGCTGCTGGCTGCGGCAGCGCTGCTGCTTGTCTGGGCCGGGCACAGATTCGGGATCAAAACGGTTGCCCCGGGCCTATCTCTGACCCTGCTGGCGGCAGGACTGGCCAGTTATCAAACAAGGCACTCCACCGTTCCTCCCCACTGGGCCCACGGCAGCCAACAGATCCTGCTGGCAAAAATTATCTCCGAACCCCGCCGGACTGACAGGGGATGGAGGTTTGTCTCCCGGACGATCGCCCGGCGCAGCGGAGGATCGTGGCAGCCGGCCGATAGGAAAGTAATGACCTATATCGGCTCTCCAGAGGAAAGCCGGCCGGAGTACGGGGATGTATTGACGGTGGAGGGGATCTGGCGTAAGGCCGCCGAGCGGCGCAATCCCGGAGGGTTCGATTACCGCCGGTATCTGGAACGCCAGGAGGTGTCCGGGATATTCACCGCCAGCCGCCACAGGATCATATCGCATTCGCGGGGCAATATTGTGGTATCCGGCCTGATCATCCCCCTGCGCCGGTATGTCCGGGTGACCATCGAGCGCTATCTGGGCGGCGACCCGGGATCCCTGCTGGCCGGGCTGCTGCTGGGGGAGCGATACAACCTCTCCCGGCCGGTCCGGGAGGCCTTCTCCGACACCGGGACCGCCCATGTGCTGGCGGTGTCCGGGCTTCATGCGGCGCTGATGGCCTTCATTATTTTCATCATCCTGCGCCTGTTGCAGCTGCCCAAACGGGCAGCCAGCCTGGGGACGGCGGCCGGGCTAGCTATCTATACTTTGCTGGCCGGGGCCAGCCCTTCCATCGTCCGCTCCTCCATCATGGTGGGGGCGGTGCTGCTGGGCGGGCTGTTCGAGCGCCGGGGGAACGGTCTGAACATGCTGGGGCTGGCCGGCCTGTTGATCCTGGCCTTCTGGCCGGATGCGGCCTGGGACATCGGCTTCCAGCTGTCCTTTGCCGCCACCGCCGGGATATTGATATTGACCAGGCCCATCGAATCACTTCTTTTCCGGACCTGGGGATCGGCTCTGGCAAGGAAATGGATATTGACCCCGCTGGCGGTGTCCCTGGCCGCCCAGATATTCACCGCACCGCTGCTGGCCTGGTATTTCCACCGCATCCCGCTGATCTCGCTGGTTGCCAACCTGGTGGTGGTGCCGCTGACCGGCCTGATCCTGGCCCTGGCCTTGGCGATGGTGCTTTTAAATCTTCTGGGGGGCTGGGTGAGCTGGCCCATCGCCGCCAGCGCCTATCTGTTCTCCAAGATAATGCTGGAATCGGTATCGTTCTTCAGCCGGTTGAAATTGGGGACCATCAACTGGCCGACCGTAAGCTGGCCCCAGCTGGCGTTGTATGCCGGGATCTGCCTGCTGCCGTTCCTGTGGCGCCGGGCCGGGAAGCCCCGTCTGGCGGCCATCTCGGTGGTCATGGCGGCGGCCGCGGTGCTGGTGTGGCAGCAGGCCCTGGCCCGGCCGGCCGGCCTGAGGGTCACCTTTCTGGATGTGGGCCAGGGCGACTGCGCCTTGGTGGAGATGCCCAACGGAGCAAGATATCTGATAGACGCCGGACTTTGCACTCCGACCCGCGACAGCGGGAGGGATGTGATCCTGCCTTTCTTAAGGGCCAGGGGGATCACCCGGCTGGATAATGTGGTGATCAGCCACAGCGACGCCGACCACTGCGGCGGCCTGTCCTACCTGCTGGATCATCTGGACATCAGGAACCTTGTCATCAGCGATCATCCCAGTAGCCAGCCGATGTTCAACCGCGCCCTGGAACAGGCCCGGACGGGAAATGTCCCGCTGCAGGCCGTCTCCGGCTACGACACCCTGTGCGGGATCTGGCCGGCCCGGGGCTTTCTCTATTCCCGGGAGGACCTCACTCCCAACGGAAACGAGTCTTCGCTGATATTATATCTGCAGTACGGCCGGACCAATATCCTATTCGTCGGGGATATGGGGCCGGAGCTGGAGGATATCCTGCTGCAGAAGGGCCTGCTGGGAAGATGCCGGGTGCTTAAAGTTCCCCACCACGGGGCCCGGCCCAATAATCCGGAGGAACTGGCGGAGATCATTCGCCCTGAGCTGGCCGTGATATCGGTGGGAGAGGACAACCGTTTCGGTCACCCGGCCCGGGAGGCGGTGGAAAATTATACTGCTATCGGCTCAACCGTATACCGGACCGACCTATGTGGCGCCGTAATAATGGAGAGCGACGGGGAGAACATAACCTGCAAAAGCATGATAGAGTAAGGAGAACAGCATGAAGGACCTGATCGAAAAGATGGCCCAGAAGCTTAACAACTCCGGGGTTCAGACCGATTGCCAGAGGCCTCTCTCCGGCGCCGGGAGATCGGTAAAGGACGAGATCGCCGGGGCGCAAAAAGTGCGGGAGCCAAAAGAGCTGGCGGCCTACATCGACCATACCCTGCTCAAGCCGGATGCAGACCGAAATGCAATCATTGAACTTTGCAGTCAGGCAGTTGAGAACGGATTCTGCTCGGTGTGCATCAATCCCTATTGGCTGCCGTTGGCCAAAGAAAATCTAAAGGGCAGCACTGTCAAATTATGCACGGTGTGCGGCTTTCCGCTGGGGGCGGACGATCCGTCCCTGAAGTCTGATGAAGCCCGAAAGGCGGTTGAGCAGGGGGCCGACGAGGTGGACATGGTGATCAACATCGGAGCCTTGCGCTCCGGCCGTTACCGTGAGGTCTTCGACGACATTTCCGGAGTGGTCAGGGCGGCCGGAGGAAAAATCGTGAAGGTGATCATCGAGACCTGCCTGCTGACCCAGGAACAGAAGATAGAGGCCTGCCTGCTGGCCAAAGGCGCCGGGGCGCATTTCGTGAAGACCTCCACCGGATTCTCCAGCGGCGGGGCAACGATTGCCGATATCGCCCTGATGCGGGAAACAGTCGGGCCGGATTTGGGAGTGAAAGCCTCCGGCGGGGTGAAGACGGGCGAGGACGCGCTGGCCATGATAAAAGCCGGGGCCAACCGGATAGGGACCTCAGCCGGAGTTAAAATTATTGGTAAATAGGGGAATCCATATATTTAAAAGGCGGGCAACCCCGCCTTTTTTTATTTTCACCTGAAATTATATGTGCTATCATCTTCAATTTAGAAGACTTACCTGCTATCCAACAAAAATCATATAAACATTGACACTTATTCGTAACTTGTGCTAAAATAACAAATTACATGATATACGGGAAAAAGCTATTAAAAATATATAAAATTCTTTTAAAAGAATACGGACCCCAGGAATGGTGGCCGGCCGACAGCCCTTTCGAGGTGATGCTCGGCGCGGTGCTTACCCAGAATACCAATTGGCTAAATGTTTCCCGGGCGATAGAGAATTTGAAGAAGAAGGATCTGATCTGCCCGCATAAAATTGCTGTCGTTTCCAAACGAAAATTGATCGCGGCCATCAGGCCGTCCGGCTTCTACAACCAGAAAGCCGCGTATTTAAAGGGTCTCAGCCAATATGTCCTGCAGAGATTTTCCGGCGATTTAAGAAAAATGTCTCGGTTCGAAACCAGCGTTCTGCGAAACGAACTGCTGGCCATCAGAGGCCTGGGTCCGGAGACGGTTGATTCAATCCTGCTCTATGCCCTGAACCAACCGGTCTTCGTGATAGACGCCTATACCCGGCGGATCTTCGGCCGCCACGGGATTAAAATAAAAGGATCGGATTATTCCGGCTGGCAAAAGTTCTTCGAATCGCATCTGCCGAAGGATCAAGGGTTATTCAATGAGTATCATGCCCTGATCGTCCGGCTGGCCAAGGAGAGATGCCGCCAGAGGCCCGATTGCCAGGGGTGTCCCCTGGAGGGTGTGACTTTATAAACTAATATGCTTTATCAGAAACGCGGCATTGCGATTATTACTACGGCGGTTAAATACAGTGATCCGTCATTCCTGCGAAGGCAGGAATCCAGGTCTGAATGCCAGCCGGAATTTATCCCGCACTTGATGCGGGAATGTCATGACAATAGGGGTTATTGATCTATTTGATCGCCGAGCTAATATAACCTTATTTCTGGCAGATGAGGCAATCTGGATATTCTTGGATTCCTGCCTTCGCAGGAATGACCTGACTAAAACCTTTCAAACCTATATAACCTTTATAATATTCGGTAATCCGATGCCCATCATCGAAGTAAATGAACTGGTCAAGAATTTCCGGACCTTCCGCCGGCGGAGCGGGCTGTGGGGATCCTTCAAGGACCTGGTCAACCGCAAGTACGAGATCGTCAAAGCGGTTGATCATATCAGCTTCTCCGTCGAACCGGGCGAGATGGTGGGCTATATAGGGGCCAACGGGGCCGGCAAGTCCACCACCATCAAGATGCTGACCGGGATCCTGGTGCCCACCTCGGGCAGCATCAGCGTCCAGGGGCTGGTGCCCTACAAAAAAAGATACCAGCACGTCAGGCAGATCGGGGTGGTGTTCGGCCAGCGCACCCAGCTGTGGTGGGACATCGCGGTGATCGAGGCCCTGCGTCTGCTGCAGAAGATATACGAGATACCCCAGGCCGATTTCGAGGCCCGGCTCCAAAAGTTCGAGGAGGTGCTGGGGATCGCGGACCTGCTGAACATTCCGGTCCGCAAGCTGTCGCTGGGCCAGCGGATGCGCTGCGACCTGGCGGCCTCGCTGCTGCACAACCCCCCGGTGCTGTTTCTGGACGAGCCCACCATCGGGCTGGACATCGCGGTCAAATCCAGCATCCGGGACTTCATCAAGGAGATCAACCGGGAATACAACACCACCGTGATCCTGACCACCCACGACCTGAGCGACATCGAGCATCTCTGCCGCCGGGTGATCATGATCGATCACGGACAGCTGATCTACGACGGGGACCTGAAATCGCTCAAGGACCGGGCGGTGGGCACCAGGCGCCTGCTGGTGGACTTCATCCTGCCCATGGGACGGCCGGGCCTGGAGAAGGTGCTGGCGGGATGTCCGGTGGAGATGGAGAGCAGCAATCCCTTCCATTGGGAGTTCGCCTTCGACCGGAAAAAGGTGGCCGCTCCGGAGATAATCGGCCAGCTGCTGTCCAAGCTTGAAGTGAGGGACCTGGAGCTGGAGAATCCCAAGATCGAGGACGTGGTCCGGGAGATCTACCAGCAGGGGCAGAAGTGAAAAAGATCTGAAGATGAGAATTTCGGAAGAGAATAAGGTGAGAACGGTCGTTGTTTTGATCAACAGGAGGATTTTCCCGACAGCGCTTGGTGCCTTTGAGCCTTTGTGGCATAGCGGCCTATGAACAATAAATTTGCCAAATACTGGGCCTTCATGCGGATGGGCTATCTGACCTACCTGGCCTATCGCTTTCAGGTGCTGATGAGCTTCGTCTCCTACCTGCTGATCATCGCCCTGAACTATTTTTTATGGAAGGCGGTTTTCGCCAAGCACCAGGTGATAGCCGGATTCACCATGGAGCAGATGATGACCTACGTGGTGATCGGCTGGTCGGCCCGGACCTTCTTTGCCAACCGGATAGACCGGATGATCGGCGATGCGGTGCGGGACGGCTCCATCGCCATGGACCTGTTGAAGCCCACCAATTTCCAGTTGTACCACTACTTCCGGGCCTTCGGCCGGGCGGTGTTCATGTTCCTGTTCATGACCCTGCCCATCATCATCGTGGCCTCGATGATATTTCCGGTCAGCCTGCCCAGCGGGAAGCTGGGGCCCTACCTGTTCCCCTTGAGCGTCATCCTGAGCTTCTTTTTACACGCCGGCATCAGCTATCTGACCGGGCTGGTGGCCTTCTTCACCAGGAACAACGAGGGGGTGCTGCGATTCAAACAGCTGCTGGTGGAGGTCTTCTCCGGGGTGATGATCCCCATCACCTTCTTCCCGGACTGGGTGCAGAATGTTTTGTTCTGGCTGCCGTTCAAGTACATCGCCTACGCCCCCTTGAGGATCTACCTGGGGATGGAGCCGCTGTCCAAGGTCCACCAGGGGGTGCTGCTGCAGATAATGTGGATCGTGATCATCTACCTGACCGGGCAGGTGGTCTGGCATTACGCCATCAAGCGGCTGGAGATCCAGGGGGGATGATAAAAATTCAAAAATGAAATATCAAAGATAAAAACGGATAGAATATCAAGCGCTTTATCTTTTACATAAATCTCCTGCGGGCCTACCTGTCCAATTCCATCAAGTCCCGCCTGGCCTACCGGGAGGATTTCCTGTCCGGCTTCATCGCCGGAGCCATGATGCAGCTGATCGGGGTGCTGTTCATCGTCTCGCTGTTCGTCAAGGTCCCCAGCCTCAAGGGATGGCGCAAGGAGGAGATATTCTTCATCTTCGGATTCTCCCAGGTCAGCCTGGGGCTGTTCTTCACCTTTTTCTCCAACCTGCTGGAGCTGAGCGAAAAGTACATCATCGAGGGCAACTTCGACCGGATCCTGCTTAGGCCATTGAACAGTTTCTTCCAGGTGGTCACCGAGCGCATCTACTGGGAGGAGAGCTCCACCATCCTGGTGGGCCTGTCGATGATGTCCTACGCCCTGTCGAAGATGCACCTGCAGCTTAGCGCCGGCGATTACCTGGTGACCTTCGGGCTGGTGCTGGCGGCCTGCACCATCTACCTGGCGATATTCACCATCCTGGTCAGCCTGACCTTCTGGTTCAACGACCGGGGCAGCGTGGTCTCGGTGATGCTGATGCTGGAAGGGTTCTCCCGCTATCCGGTGACCATCTTCAACCGGGTGGTGCGGGTGATCCTGACCTTTGTGATACCGTATGCCTTCACCGCCTTTTTCCCCTCGATGTATGTGCTGGGGAAGGACAGATACTCGATATATGTCTGGATGACCCCGGTGGTGGCCCTGGTCTTTTTGGGCCTGGCCCTGCTGGTCTGGCGCCAGGGGGCCCGGGCCTACGAGAGCACCGGAAGCTGAGGCCCCGGCGGAGTAGACGGCCTATCAAGCATATAATAATCAGGGCCTCAAATAGTAGACACCATTAACCACAAAGGCGCGAAGTTTATTAGAAACCAATAATCAAAGAGCAAATTCAATTTGGTGACTTTGTGTCTTGGTGGTAAAAAAGTCTAACATTGGGTTATTGCGTTATTACTTTAATTCTGTAAAACACCATCCAACTTGGAGGAATAATGATAAAGCTTCCCAACTTAAGGGATATCTTTTCCAGCGTCATCTCCCACGACATGGCGGTGGATCTGGGGACCGCCAGCACCCTGGTATATGTGCAGGGCAAGGGGATCGTCCTGCACCAGCCCTCGGTGGTGGCCATCGAGAAGAAGACCGGCATGGCCATTGCGGTGGGCGACGAGGCCAAGAAGATGCTGGGCCGGACCCCCGACGAGATCAAGGCCATCCGGCCCATGAAGGACGGGGTGATCGCCGATTTCGAGATCTGCGAGGAGATGCTGAGGGCCTTCATCAAGATGGCCCAGAAGCGGCGCTCCATAGTCAAGCCCCGGGTGATCGTCTGCGTGCCCTCGGGCATCACCGAGGTGGAGAAGCGGGCGGTGCGCGACTCGGCCGAGCACGCCGGGGCCCGGGAGGTGTACCTGGTGGCCGAGCCCATCGCGGCCGCCATAGGGGTGGGGCTGCCGGTCAGCTCGCCCATCGGCAGCATGGTGATAGACATCGGCGGCGGCACCACCGAGATCGCGGTGATCGCCCTGTCCGGCATCGTCAGCAACACCTCCATCCGCACCGCCGGCGACGAGATGGACGAGGCCATCGTGGAATACCTGCGCAAAAGCTACAGCGTCCTGATCGGCGAGCAGACCGCCGAGGACATCAAGATAAAGATCGGCTCGGCCTTCCCGGTGGAGGAGAGCCGGGAGATGGAGGTCAAGGGCCGGGACCTGGTGTCCGGCATCCCCCGGGCGGTAAAGGTCCGCAGCGAGGAGATCCGGGAGGCCCTGCGGGAGCCCATCAACCTGATAGTGCTGGCGGTGAAGAAGGCCCTGGAGCAGACCCCGCCGGAGCTGGCGGCCGACATCGTGGACGCCGGGATCGTGATGACCGGGGGCGGATCGCTGCTCAAGGGGCTGGACGCCCTGCTGCGCGAGGAGACCAACCTGCCCATCAAGGTGGCCGACAATCCCCGGGAGTGCATCGTGCTGGGGGCCGGCCGGATACTGGAGAGCCAGGACAACTTCGACAACGTGCTGATGCAGAGCCGCCGCGAATGATTAGGGATGACCGATACTGATGCTTCTGTTCGACCGAAGGATATGGCACCGGCACGACATTGCGGTGCTGATCGCCGCCCTGATCATCTCGGCGGTGCTGGCCGTTCTGCCGTCCGGGCTTAAAACCGCCGCCGGCGGCGGGGTGGTGGGGACATTGTTCGCCCCGCTGGAATATCCGGCCAGCCAGGTCCGGTCGCTATTCTTTAGCTGGAAGGACAATCAGGAATTAAGGCTGCGTCTGGCGGTGGCCTCCCTGGAGAACATCTCGCTGAAGGAGGCGGCCCGGGAGAATGACGAATTCCGGAGACTGCTGGAACTCAAGTCCCGCACCCAATGGCTGCTGAGGTCCGCCCGGGTGGTGGGGCGCGAGCCGGCGGCCCGGGCTCCTTCCCTGGTGGTCGAGCCAAGCGACCCCAAAGATATCAGGAATGATATGCCGGCGGTATCCGACCGGGGGCTGGTGGGGAAGGTGGTCAACTCCGGGCCGGAATATTCCCAGGTGGCCACCATCTTCGACCCGGACTCCCGGGTCAGCGCCATAGTGGCCCGCAGCCGGGTGCTGGGCATCTTCCGCACCGACCGGGGCCGGAGATGCATCCTGGACCGGGTTTCCTTGAGGTCCGATGTCCGGGAGGGCGACACCGTTCTGACCTCGGGCTACGGGCAGGTCTTCCCCTCGGGCCTGATGCTGGGAACGGTGGAGAGGATCCGGGTCGATAAAAGGCAGCTGACGATGAATATTGAGATCAGCCCTTCATTGGACCTGAACCGGACCAGCCAGATGTTCATCATCACCGGCGGGGTAAATCCGCCGCTTCCGTCGCTGGCCCCGGCCAAGGCTCCGGACAGCCTGGCATCCCGGCCCCGGAGGAGGCTTAAATTCCCGCCGCCTCCGGAGATGGATATCCGGCTGCCCCAGGCCCCGGTGCCGGTGCCGGATGAATCGGAGCTACCGGGAGGGCCCGGGCAATGATCAAGACCGTTAAAATTCTGTGGTTGATATGGCTGGCAGTATTCCTGCAGAGCTCGATGATAAATATCATCAGCCCCTGGGGGCTGATCCCCAACTTCATGGTGATGGTGATCGCCCTGGCCGGGCTGAAGGAGGGGGCGTCGTCCGGGGTCTGGACCGGGCTGCTGGTGGGGTTTCTGGCTGACTGTTATCACCCCTCCACCATGGGCCTGTTTGCTTTTGGGGGGACGGTGGTCGGTTATCTAACCGGAATGGCCCGGGACAGGATCTATCGGGAGCAGATCATAAGCCAGGCGGCCTTGACCGCGGCGCTGGCGCTGGCCTATCAGCTGTTCGTGTTTTTCGGGCGGGACGGGGGGGCGCTCTCCTCCTATCCCGGTTATTTTATCAGATTCGGCCTGGGTGGCGCCGTCCTCACCGCCCTGATCGCGGCCCTGATCCTGCCGGCCCTGGAACGCTGGGCCTACGGAAAAAGGTAGCGGTTGTGGCGCAGGATTATAAGAACAGCTCCCGGGCGGCGGCGGCCCTGATCTTCTGGATGGCGGCCCTGTCGGTGCTGCTGATCCGGACCGCCCAACTCCAGATACTTGAAGGGGCCAGGTATAAGAATTATGCCCGGCAGAACCGGGTCCGCAAGGTCGCCATCCCGGCCGCCCGGGGATTGATATTCTCCCGGGACAGCGTCATCATTGCCGAGAGCAAGCCGGCCTTCAACCTGGTGCTGGTGGCGGTCAGGGACTGGGGGCCGGCGGTGATAACCGCCGCTCGGATCCTGGGGCTGGACAGCAATTCGGTCAAACAGGAGATAACTTTCCAGAGACGGGCCTATCCCAAGGATCCGGTGTCCATCGTCCGGAACCTTTCCCCGGCACAGGTGGCCGTGATCGAGGAGCATTCCGACCAGCTGCCGGGGCTGCGGCTGGCCACCGAATCCCGGCGCAAGGCACCCTACGGCAGCTGTGCCAGCCACCTGATAGGGTATACCTCCGAACTGAACTCCAGGGAATACGAAAGGCTTAAGGATCAGGGTTATCGGCTGGGGGATTTTTTGGGCAAGGGCGGACTGGAGAAACAGTACGAATATCTACTGCGGGGCAGCGACGGCTGCGAATTCGTGGAGGTCGACGCCAAGGGCCGGGAGCAGGGGAACATTCCCGACCTGGAGCGGCTGGAGCCGGTGCCCGGGGCCAATCTTTACCTGACCATCGACTGGAAGCTGCAGCAGCTGGCCGAGAGCCTTTTTGTCGGCGGGATGCAGGGATCGGCGGTGGCGCTGGACCCCCGGACCGGCCAGATACTGGCCCTGGTCAGCAGTCCCAATTTCAATCCCGATCTTTTTTCCACCGGCATCAGCTCCGAAGACTGGGACCGGCTGGCCAACGACCCCTCCTTTCCCCTTTGGGACCGGGCCATCCGCAGCGTCTATCCTCCGGGCTCGACCTTCAAGGTCTTCACCGCCGCCGCGGCGCTGGACGGCGGCCTGATCGATGAAAAAAAGCTGCTGCCCAAGGCCTGTCACGGAGCCATGAGGATAGGCAACCGGGTTTTCAAATGCTGGAAACCTTCGGGCCACGGCTCGCTGAATCTGCACGAAGCCATCGTCCAGTCCTGCGACGTATATTTCTATCAACTGGGGCAGATGCTGGGGGTCCAGGGCATCTCCGACCTGTGCCTTAAGGTTGGCCTGGGATCGAAGACCGGGATCGACCTGCCCCAGGAGGTTCCCGGGCTGGTGCCCACCATCAGCTGGTACGAAAAACGGCTGGGGAGGGGAAGCTGGGGCGGCGGGGTCCCGGCCAATCTGTCCATTGGCCAGGGGGAACTGCTGGTCACACCTCTGCAGCTGGCGGTCATGTACGGGGCCATCGGAAACAACGGAAGGCTTTTCCAGCCGCACCTGGTCCTGAAGACCGAGGATTACAAAGGGGAATTGCTGGAGAAGGAAAAATTGATAAGGCACCAACTGGGCATCTCTCCCAGCAGCATAGCCATAATCAAGCAGGCCCTGGCCGGGGTGGTCAATCAGCCCGGCGGCACCGGCGGCTCGGCCAGGACATACGGGGTGGAGGTGGCCGGGAAGACCGGCACCGCCCAGAATCCCCACGGCGACGATCATTCCTGGTTCGTGGCCTTTGCCCCCAAGGATGATCCGGTGATCTCGGTGGCGGTATTGGTGGAGAATGCCGGGCACGGCTCGGCGGTGGCCGCGCCATTGGCCGGCAAACTGATCAGGCAGTACCTGGCGCAGCAGGGCATAACCAAGGACCACAACCTAAAAGTGGCGGCGGCCCCATGAAACTTTTCGGATTTCATTCCAGCCGCGATTTCGATATTCAGCTGCTGGCGGCGGTCCTGATACTGGTCTGCATCGGCATCCTGGCGGTGTACAGCGCCACCCAGACCGATCAGCCCGGCTTCGAAGGGATCTGGTCAAAGCAGCTGCTGTCGCTGGCCATCGGCCTGGCGGGCCTGGTGGTGGCGGTGATCGTTCCCTACCGATACCTGGAAGCCTTCGCCTGGCCGATATACGGCCTGTCCCTGGTCCTGCTGGTGGTGGTTCTGCTGGGGCCCAAACACATGAACACCCACCGCTGGATACGCCTGGGGGGGCAGATGTTCCAGCCCTCGGAGATCGCCAAGCTGGCCACCATCTTTGCCCTGGCCAAGCTTATTTACAAAAAAGACCTGGGCCGAGCGGGATTTCTGGGGATCCTGCTGCCGCTGGCCATAGTGGTGGTGCCCCTGGGGCTGGTGCTGGTCGAGCCGGACCTGGGGACCTCGCTTTCCTTCGGGGCGCTGTTCATCGCCATGATCTTCTGGCAGGGGTACCCGGTGAAGAACATCCTGTATCTGCTATCGCCGGTCCTTTCGATGGTGGCGGTGTTCTCCATGCCCAGCTGGATAGGCTTCATGATCCTGCTGCTGTTGTCGTTCTGGTTCTTTCGGATGAAGTTCAAGCATGCCTCCTGGATCTTGGTGCTGAATACGGTGATCGGAAGCATCACCCCGTTCCTGTGGCAGGGGCTCAAGGATTACCAGAGGATGAGGATCATGATATTCCTCAATCCCGGCATCGATCCCCGGGGGGCCGGCTGGCACGTCCTGCAGTCCAAGATCGCGGTGGGCTCCGGGGGCTTCTGGGGGCAGGGTTTTTTGAAGGGCACCCAGAAGAAGCTGTCGTTCCTGCCGGAGCAGCACACCGATTTCATCTTTGCCACCTTCGGCGAGGAATTCGGTTTCATCGGCTGTTTTGTCCTGCTGCTATTGTTCTTCTGGCTGGTGTACCGCGGAATCGTTATCGCCCGGCAGGCCCGGAACCGCTTTGCCGGGCTGGCGGCGGTGGGCATCCTGTCCATTTTGGGATACCATGTGATCCTGAATATCGGCATGGCCCTGGGAATTTTACCGGTGACCGGGATCCCCCTGCCGTTCCTGAGCTTCGGGGGCTCGGCCCTGATCATCAACCTGATGATGATCGGACTGCTGCTTAACATCGGGCTGCGAAGGTACGAATACTAAATAGATTTTAGTGAATTGATGACAGATTTCAAAGGACACTTTCACCGCTGAGGCGCAGAGAGTATTCTCGGTTATAACTTATGAGACTTTTTTGCTTATCGGATATCCTAAAACAATTCAACTGTTCAACTTCTTAAACTTTTTAAACATTCAGGTATGCTTCCCACAATTTTCAAGATAGGCCCCTTTACGTTGCACAGCTACGGCTTGATGCTGGCATTGGCATTTCTGTCGGCCATCCTGCTGCTGGAGGCCAGGGCCAAAAGATCCGGCCTGTCCAAGGATGCCATCATGGATTTTGGGCTGGTGGTGATGGTGGCTTCGGTGGTGGGCTCCCGGGCTTTTTATGTTTTAAGCCATTGGGCCGAATATGCGCCCCGGCCGCTGACGGCGCTGGCGGTGTGGGAGGGCGGACTTACCTTTTACGGGGGTGTTCTGCTGGCGGTGCCGGTCGGGATCATCTATCTCAGGAAAAAAGGCATCGCCTTCTGGCCGCTGGCCGACCTGGCGGCCCCGGCCTTCGCCCTGGGCCTGGGCATCGGGCGGTTGGGGTGTTTTTTGAACGGATGCTGTTTCGGCAACCCGTCATCCCTGCCCTGGGCAATAAGATTTCCGGCCGACACCGCCGCCGGAGCGGCCTTCACCTGCGCCCTGCATCCCACCCAGCTTTACGAGTCGATCTTCGGTTTTCTGGCCATGGCCTTATTGCTGTGGCTGGGGAAAAGAAAATATTTCCCCGGGGCGATGTTCTGCCTGTTCCTGGGGATGTACGGCGTTTGGCGTTTTGGGTTGGATCATTTTCGTTACTACGAAGACAGCCAGATCTGGCTCCTGGGGTTCACCAACAATCAATGGATAAGCCTGGGATTGATCGTTTTTGCCCTGGTCGCATCCTTGACCCTTTGGAAGAATGATAAAAGGCAAAAAAACAAGTAAAATTTATTTACTTTTTGCTTTTATAATGATAGAATAAAAAGCCGGATGCCGCTGCCGACTACGCCAATTTATCCGACGAAGCTTTAGCATAGTTGGAGGCTACGTCGGCCAAGGTAGCTTCCCGCCGTTGGCGGGACAGGACGCAAGGAAGCCCGGCACAACACGGAGTAATGGCAGGCCGCTGTAGCTCAGTTGGTAGAGCGACGCTCTCGTAAAGCTAAAAAGCGTGTTTAGCAAGTTTTTGTCATGCAATGTAATATAAAGCGGGGCCTAAAGTTAGGCTTCGCTTTTCTTCGTATGGTTGGACACGATAAACCCCTATTTTGCCCTATATGTGGTCACTTTTTGGACACCTAAATTGATCGTAAAACATTTCTGATGTAAAGACCTTTTACCATTCAAGTGGTCCGTCGCAAGTTGTTTTATTTCGATGTTGTCTATATAAAAAATAGATATACATTAAAATAAATCAGTATTACCTAGTGGCCGGCATCATTTTTGGGTTTCTAGCTGAGCCTTAGTTTTATTTTCAGTCGTCTTTACATTATTGGGCAACCTGCATTGGTAAAGGCTTTAGTGAAGATATGGCAAAATGAGGGCTCTTACCGTGAGGCTGTTTTTATCCCCAAAATGGTCGATTTGTATACAGAGTATCGGCAAGTATATATTTTTAACTTTACTGCCGCCAGTGATACGTTACGGATATATTTTTACGAACTATCTTGCCTTGGTCTGCTTAATCTTTTGTAATTCCCGTAATAGGCGCCGTAAACCTGCACCCGGTTGACAGAATTTCCGCGACGGGTTGCTCTTGTCTTTATTCCCAGAGCTTTTTGTCGGTCTTCCGGAGGAATTACTCTTTCTCATAGCGTGGCCGTTTGATATAGGCTATCCAGGTATTTGGCATATTTGACGATTTCCTTTTGTTCGATCATGGGTAGTTTTTCGAAGCAGGTAAAAAGTTCTTTGGCGTTTGGGTCAGCCAGGATCATTTCGTTTGTTGTCATCTTGTCTGCTTTGCCGATCAGGTAGTCTATGGTGACATTAAGAGCGGAAGCCAGTTTTATGAGAGTGCTGGGGCGCAGGTTATTTACTTTGCCGCTTTCAATCCGGGAGATAGAGGCTTGAGTCATCGAGGTTTGTTTAGCCAAACTGCGCTGTGTGATTTTGAGGTTGCGTCTAAGCTGATGTACTTTTTCATTGAATGACATGGCTGGTTACCTTCATTTATGTTATATATAAATTATACACTAATATTATACTGAACCCCAAAATGATTACAACGGCTCTTTCCTTGTCGGGCGTTGGTATTTCAGGGATTTTGTTTTACGCGTATTTTGGGTTGTCTTAAAAATAGATGGTATAATATATATATGATCGTATATTTCAATAATGTTACTTTTAGCATTGAGGAGAAACAATGGACCCTTCAAAGGTGGTCTGTCCGAAAAATAGCAAATTGGTCCATATCCAAGTTCCATATGCCGTGCTGAAAATGGATGTCACTTTGGCTTCTAAGCTGGTGTGGGGTTATTTATATTCCCTTGGGAATATGACGGGTAAAGTATATCCGTCTTTAAAAACAATTGCGAAGGCCTTAAATATTGACGAAAGTACCGTCAAGCGATCCGTAAAAGAATTGGTTGCTAAGGAGCTTTTGGGTAAATTGTCGCCAACAAAAGCTGAACAGTTGGCTTATCGGAAAACTAATCGTTATTTTGTCCGTTATCCTCGGGCTGAATCCTTAGGTGCGGAGGAGATAGGGGGCGAATTGACCCCGGTAGGTAGTGCAAAATGCCCTACTAATTATATTAATAATATAGCGGAAGTAAGCCAGCCTTTAGAAGCTGGCTCGGTTGATAGCGAACTTTCTGATATGGAAGGAGGGAATCTGGAGCTTGCTGGATCGTCCGAAGGTGTTTCAACCTCTTCCACTATTGGCAAAGCGGAAGCTGGCTTATTGGAAATTGAGCATATTGCGTGGCCTGGCATATCCCTTTACGACTGGTATGATAAAATGGAGCAAACCAATCAAGCATTTAAAGGTTTTGCCAGAAGGTTAGTGCTGTCTGAATTAATTGGGCATTATCGGGCTGGTTATTTCCGGTATATTACTCAAACATTATCGGACGGTGTGGAATATTGCTGCTGTAACTTTACTGATTTATTGGTTGACTTTAGGCCGGATGTATTATTGGGCGTGCAATATGTCTATTATTGGGGTAGTCCATTTTTATCGGGGTATAAGGCATATGTCGCACTGTATGAAGATGGTCATTATTATTCTTTGTATCGTGGCCAGAAATCTGAGATCGTTGACTGGGATCGCGATTTCTATGACATTTTTGGTGCCATAGAACATTCGTTTGCTCAGCAAAAATAGGCTGAAGATCAGTAACCCTAAACCAGGCCCCATCTCTCAACGAAGGTGGAGCTTTTTCTGTTATACCTTTTAACAAATAACGAGAGGAGCTAAAA
Organism: Candidatus Edwardsbacteria bacterium RifOxyA12_full_54_48; assembly: GCA_001777915.1. Lineage (NCBI taxonomy): Bacteria > Candidatus Edwardsiibacteriota > Candidatus Edwardsbacteria bacterium RifOxyA12_full_54_48. The sequence goes on from MFFN01000001.1 coordinate 225,560, forward strand.
TGAATAATGAAATTACCAAGCCAACCAATGGAGAAATCTTGCTATGGGATGTCCATAAGACTGCAGAAGCTACCAGGCTATCAGTTCAGACGATTTATATATGGGTAAGCCAAAGGAGAATACCGTTTGTCAAGGTTGGCAGGCGCACTCTTTTTGACCCGAAGGATATTAAAGCCTGGATTGAGTCGCAAAAGGTCGAAGTGAACCAATGGAATAAATAGTTTACCCCATACCCCTGCTCACAGCCCCATCTCTTAACCGAGGTGGGGCTTTTTTTGTTTCCCCCAGGGTCTGTCAAATCGGCAGGCCCTTTTTTATTAATCTAAAAAGGAGGCCATCATGTCACAGGAACAATGGGAATTCATCACAGCATGCCAAAGGGCGCAGGACGAGGCTTACAACGTCGGTAATTTAGAACTTGCCGTAAGCTGGTCGGAACACATTCTTGAAGCTCTTAAGTAACTGGACCTACCAAACTGGCAGGCCCTTAACTTTAACCTAGGAGGAACTATGATCACCAGAACCAAACCCCACAAGCCCGATGTCGCCCAGATCGTAACCGATCAGATACTGGAAGCGATGGAGAAGGGCACCATACCCTGGCAGAAACCTTGGAAGACCTGTTTACCTATGAATATGGTGTCGAAGCATCAATACCATGGCATCAATTTACTTATCCTGTCCCTATCGGAACATGTCAGCCCTTTTTATGCGACCTTTAATCAGATAACGGAATTAGGCGGGCAGGTTAAGCCAGGATCGAGGGCATTCAGGATCGTCTATTGGCGTTTGCTTGAACACATTAATTCACAGTCAGGGGAAGTAACCGAGGTTCCATTGATGCGCTATTATTGCGTCTTTAATCTTGAACAGACTACAGGGATCCCGGAAGAAAAGATTCCCCAGATAGGAAAGGGGGTTAATCCCATTGAGGCTTGCGAGGAAGTGTTTAAGAATATGCCAAATAAACCGGGATTGATAGGGTCCAGGGAGGCTTACTACGATAGGAAAGAGGACTTGATCGGGATGCCGGCCCGGGAGTGGTTTGACAGCCCAGAGGAGTTCTATTCCACTTTATGGCATGAAACCGTTCATTCAACAGGCCACCAGAAAAGGTTGGACCGGGACAACAGCTATGACAAGGCAGGGTTTAATGCTGCTTATTCGAATGAGGAGCTTATCGCGGAGCTTGGATCATCCTTCCTATGTGCTTATGCTGGAATAGCCCCAATGACTATCAGGAACCAGGCCGCCTATATTGACCATTGGTTAAAGCGGATCAAGGGAGATAAGAAGCTCATCATCTATGCGGCATCGGCGGCACAGAAGGCAGTGAACTACATTCTTCACGAGCCTGGAGAAATTAACTTTAATCAGTGCACCTGGCTGGGTGACTACTTTAATCTTTAATTTAAAGGAGATAGAAATGAACAACGCTTTTACCCTGGAAACATTCATCGAGTTTGATGTCGATGAGATCCTGGCAACCTGTCCTTTATGCGGTCATGTAGCCAGGTTTACTTTTTACGGGAGAGAACTGGAGATAGATTGTCCGGATTTCTCTTGTCCTAATAATAAGGATAATAAGAATGAATGAACATCAGCACAATTGAGGGGCCATCACAATTAAGTGGTGGCCTCTTTTTTTGTGCCTAAATTGAAAGGGGTTCCAATGAAACGCTACAAAAAATATCCCTTGGAATTATTAAAGGTGTCGGAGCCTATATCCGATAAACCATTATGCAGTCCCCAGGCTGTATATGAGTATATGCGGGCAGAATCACTTGCAGACCGGGAAATAATGTGGATATTGCATTTGAACACCAAGAACAAGATAATCAAAAAGGAGATGGTAGCTATGGGAGGAGTTGACAGCTGCCGGGTTATTTTGGGATTGGCTCTTAGGGGAGTGGTCGCGAATGGAGTGGGAACTATCATTAGCGTGCATAACCATCCCTCAGGTGAAACAGTCCCATCACAGGAGGACAGGCAGTTTTGGATGTCCCTGAATGATGCCTGTCTTTTATTGGGTATAAGAGCGCTGGACCATATGATATTGGGGTCTGACGGGTATTATTCATTAGAAGAGAGCAAATAGGTCGAAAGAAGCCCTGCATCTGAAATACGGTGCAGGGCTTTTCCTGTATAGTAATTAATGCATATAATATTTTTTTTAGAAAAATATTATACTTGACAAATATGCGCAATATTAGTACAATACAGAGCATACAAACTATATTATTGATCGTAACAAAATAGTTTAAAATTAAAGGCAATGAATATGTATAGGCGAAGTAATTTTATCATTGTAATAATGGTCATGTTTTTTGTAGGCTGTTCTTGTAATAAGCCTACTGAGGTCATTCTGCCTACTTATGATTCCAGGAATGTGAGTCGCAATGCCAGTAACTCCTATAGCGGTACATTGTGCGTTGGCGCTGACGGCACAGTACATGTGGTTTGGAGCGATGACGCAACCGGCCAGTTAAAGACTTATTATGCCTGCAAAACAGCTGGTGGTAGTTGGAGTGTGGCGGTGAACATATCGGGCAGTACAACAAATGCTTGCAGCGCGCCGCAAATAGCAATTGATCAATTTGGCAACCTGCATGTAGTATGGGATGAGCTTGGATCCGTACCAGGGAGCCATGCTATGTATACTAATAAACCCGTTGGTGGTAGTTGGGTAGTTCCTATTGACATCAGTAGCCCAACTACAGTTGATGGGTCATTGCCACAAATTGGTATAGATGGAACTGGTAAAGTTTATGTTATTTATGATGGGGGTGGAGGGGTTTTATTTTTTACCATAAGAGAGTTATCAGAGTTGTGGAGCACTCCGATAGAGTTTCAAAGACCATTTGGGAATCCTTCCTTGGCAGTAAGTAATGACGGTCAAATGCATGTAGTTTATGAAAATAATTTGCATGGGATTATGTATATGCATCGCACGTCTGCTGGAGCCTGGGATTCAGCGGTTGATGTATCCCGAATGCCTGCTCAATATTGTTCAATTGCTGATATTGAAGTAGATGATGCTGGCAATGTCTATGCCGCTTGGACTGACCGAACGGCCAGTGAAGTATATTTTTCTAAGAAGGTTATCGGGGATACGGCTTGGAGTCAACCATTAAATGTTTCCAGTAGTTCAGCGGGTTCCTGGATTCCTAGGGTTGTTGTTGGGTCTGATTATATAGTTCATTTTATCTGGGCAGAGGATATAGCTCCAGGATATGGGGATATATTTTACAAAAAAGAGCTTATTGATAGTTCGTGGACGAACGTTATAAATATTTCCAACACTGCTGGCGATTCGCGAATAAGCGGTTTTGTAATAGACGGAAATAACAAGCTTCATGTTTTATGGACAGAAGTCCCAGATAACGAAGTATATTATGACATATATCCGAAATAGAATATCAAATTATTAAAGGGGGAAGCTATGTCAAAGAAATGGTACGTTCTTGCGCTGATATCGTTGATATTAATCAGTGGTATCGGGATAGCCAATGCTCACTCTCCGTTTATGCATATGTATGTTGGCTCGAAAACATTCAGTGTGTGGAATACATATGATCCTGAATTTTATAATGCGCTCATAAATGACGAAAATGTATATTTACATAAGTTTTATTATATTGGACTTACATTGCCAGACATGCTCGATATGGAAACACAAGAAAAGATAACGAAGTTGATAAATAAGTTCTATAATAATCGCTCATATTTTACACAACAATTGTATATAACTGATAATACAAAAAATTATTGCCAAACCACAATAAACTGCCCAAGCCATGATATATCCAAACTTTGGTATATGGTGAAACAAGCAAAGGATAATAACTGGAGTTTGCTGCGCAAATCTATTATTTACGGAGCTTATATGCATGTCATTCAAGATAAAATAGCTCACCAGGTTATGCAGCCGGCTTCTTTGGGACATGGTATAGCAATAGAAAGCGATGTTGTTGATAATCAAAAGTTATTAGAAATACCGGAATCTTATCAGGAGTTATTTTCATCAACATATATTCCTGATTGGAGTTTTATAACAAAGTTATATTTAGGCAGAGATGTTAATCTTTCTCAATGGGCCTACGGTGATTTTGAGTTTGTAATGTTTTGTATGACAGTGGATAATCCTAACAGTGCACAAAGGTTATGTGGTTGGCAAGATTATGAATCTTTTAATAGCGCATATCTTGATCCAGTAAGCTATTTCGCTGTGGCTGCTATTGATCAAGGGTATTGTGTTGGTTATTCGGGGCCTGATTTGTATTGGAAATTAAAAAGTTATATGACAGGTTGGGGGATAATGTTATTTTCAACATGCGGGTATAATATGAATACAAATCCCCCTTCTGATATTGGAGGGTTGTTAAGCCACCCGAACTGGAAACCCACGGACTATAAGGATTTTCTTGTTTCGGCAGCGACGAGGTACGTTACATTGCCTTTCCCATTGAATATTTTTACTCTTTTGAAAAGTGATTGGTTTTTTGGACTTATCCCTGGTGTTGAAACATTAGTTAAAGATATAATTGATTGGATATTCGACAATTATGATATTCCTAACATGTCATGGACAACGTATTTGGAAAGTTCGACATATCTTGAGAATTTTTATAATTCATTACCCCCTGAGGTACAAAATGAGATTGGTGATAAATATACCAGTATGATTTACGCTTTAAGAAATTACGAACAGTATAGCACTATAAAAAAACCAAATCTACGCTCAAGCTATGCTGATCAGCCCGGTTTGGCTGTCAGTTGTGCCCCATTATATAAACAAGCTATTGGTGACCCCCAATGGTTGGAGAAAACGTCTACGGGGGCAAGCACATTTCTATTGTCACGTAAAGCCGGTTTATTGGGTGGTATGTTCCCATTAGAACTCACCAGGCCATATGACTACCAGCCGGGTATTTTTGATATGCATTTCGAACGAAATGGTAACTACGTATACACAACACAAGCACTTGATTACCCAACAAACGATAATATAAGTGTCAAGTATGATGTGGTTACTGTGGGGATAAATGATATAAGAGTTATGGGGAAAAACCTGGATATCACAGAACCAACACCATTAGTATCGACAGGTAATATGCCAATATTTTCTCATCAACAAGGGAATCTATCTTATTTAGCTCAAACCGCTATTCAAAATGGATATACTGAGCTTTCCTTTGAGGGAAGATCCCGTTCTCAAGGATCCCCACCATATTATTATGAACAAATGATAAGCTCAGATTACCGCGATAAATATAACGCCAACATGGTAATAAGTAATAACAGTAATTACGTATATTGGTTCAAAAACGGCCAGCCAACAAGAAATATTAGCGAAGACCCCTTGGCTAATCCAGTCAGTTATTGGCCGTATACTTTGCAATTAGGAGTTATGGGGCTTGCTGTTAATTTTGAGTCAGTCGAATGGTATTTAAAGGAAAACCAAATCGCCTACAGTCAGGACGTGTCTTCTCAATCTGCTATCAGAGTTGGAGCCGATGGAACAGTTGCGCCACATAACGGCACATGGATGTATAAAGTTACTGGTATTGATGGTAGTGGAACTGTAGAAAATGAATTAAACGCTCCAAGAAAAGTGTTAAGTAGTTCTATCAATAGTTTTTGTTATTGGAATCTTACCAACATCCCAATTGTTGTTACTGAAAACACCTATCTTTCATTTTGGCGCTATGTAAAGGAATCACCTAGTGATCAGGGGCGTATTTTTATTGATGGCGTAACCTCGGATGGAAAAACCTTAAGGGATTGGGATGTCGGTACCTATTTGTGCGACCAGAATGGCACTCGAGCGCACCCCACAAACGCCAGACCTCAAACACCTACAGATGGTTGGAGACAATATATTGTCAACTTGTCGCCTATGGCTGGCAATGTTGTTAATTTGATGATAGGGTATGATGACCAGGGTGCTGAATCCGGTACTTTTACTGCTTATTTTGACGATATAGAAATAAGGCAGGGTTACCCATACTCAAACCAATGGTATGCCGAAGAATTCGGGGATAATAACGGCAGCACGGTGGCATTAGTCGGCAAATCGGGGGATGGCATGGACCTCAATTATAATGTATGGTACACCTATGCTGGCGAGTTATCCGAATGGAAAAACGGGCCATACTTAAGAAAGAACATAGAACCGGATTTTGTCACCCCTGACGACAAAGATATATTTGTCAACTGGACACAGTACGATTACAATCACTCTTTGCATTATATGCTTTTAATGCAAGGCGCAGATAACGTTGACCGGTGGCTGATATATTCGGCCAATGCCAGCAACCACTGGGGCAATCAGGGCTGGGTAGATATGAGCGCCAACCCAACGGGTATTTTTTATCAGGATGTAACCTATAACCGTAATGCCAGTTTGGATTATTGCACAGAGTTTGGCGTAAGAGCCGCCTCCCTTAAGGAAACCAGGGTAGGGCATTTTTCCAGCACAAAATGGAGCGGTCCAAGTGGGGGGTATGTAAAAGACATCACTATCAATCAGGGCACACTTGCATTGCCAGCTTCTCCAGGTCTTACAGGATCATACTATTCAGTTGCTATGAGTAAAGGAATACCAGATCCTGAGGCTAGAAGCTATTATGCGATACTTTCATGGACATCTAGGTCAGGTTCGTACCCAATACAAAGCTATCAGATACAGGCACATTATACCGAAAGCCCTACATGGACCGATAGAGCAACAGTATATACAGGTTATTGGAAGGATACTGACTGGCCACTTGGTGTTATTGAATACCGTGTCAGATCAGTTGATTCCAAGGGAAATGTCGGACCATGGTCGAATATTTTTAAAGCTTCCGAGCCCATAACAAACGATCCGATAATTGCTTCTTCAACCACAGATGAAGCTACGGCATATTCTAACGGTAAAAAGATTATGGTGGATAATTCGGGAAAACTTCACGTGGTTTTTGCCAGCAATGATAGTGTTTATTATTGTATTTCAACCGACGATGGCAATACCTGGTCTTCTGCCAGTAGCGTTGGTCAAGGCAAGAATCCGGCCATAGAACTGTCGGGTGCTCAAAAGCCCATGGTTTGCTGGAGCAAAGGCAACGAATTATATCGGGCGGAAAAGGACAGCCTGAAATTCACAGAACCGCAGATGATCTATGCCGGACCTGAAGGCACAGAAATTTCATACTTGGCTTATGTGCTTGACCAGGCTACCGATAATTCATATTTGGGTTGGGTTGACGACGGGCCTTCGGGATCGGCAGTATACATTTCGCCATATAATCCGAACACTTCTGCCAATTTAAGCCCCACACCGATAGATCAGGGCGGTACTACAGCCTTTAAATCGCCTTCATTGGCATTGGATAAGAAAGGCAAGTTAAAAACCGCCTGGAGTAAAAATGGCATTGTATTCTTCAATGATGAAAATGGACTAACGCAAATCAGCAATAACGGCATTCACCCTATTGTTGAAACCTACGGTGATAAAACCACCGTGGTTTGGCAGGAGGAAATACTGCCGGATATATATCAGGTGGTAAAAAAGGTTAAGGGGCCAAAGGGATGGTCTGAAAAACAATTAGTTTCATATCCCGACAGCCTTAACGCCGATTTCCCTGTAGTGGCCGCCTCCGGTCAATATGTTTACTGCAAGAATTTATTTGATGATTACTACGACGTCATTTGGAGGGGCGATTATGACAATGGCTGGCAGAGGAGCGTTCAGGATATTACGGCATTTTCCGGGGGCATTTCAAAATATCCCACGGCGGTATTTAAACAAAAATGGCCTCAATCCAAACTTTATATTGTTTGGACGGAAGATATGTCAAATAATTCCAAGGGATCCAAAGCCACATCCATTGTATCTAACGTAAAAAATTATACCTTGTCTGTGGACCCTGTTTCATATTATTATGCCGATGCCGGCACAGAAGAATCTGATATTTATAATTATCAAAAATCAGGATCTTTCTATTATGGCCCGCAGCCTGAATATACTGTTGATTATCATGCAACTGAGCTTAAGTACAATTTCCAAAACCTCGACCCCAAAAAACGATACAGAATAAAAGTCGTTTATTATCACGAATTGGACAAATACGTCATACAAACACTTTCGGTGGATAATACTTTTAAAAAGAAAACCACGGTTGATCCGATGACAGTATGCACCGAAGAGCATTGGATACCGACAAGTTGTATCATGGACGGTCAGGTAGATGTAACAATAACAAAGTCCAACGGGCAATATGCCGTTTGTTCGGTTATTGCTCTTTATGAATACGACAAGGATTGTACGGATAAATCAGGTGATGATATATCTGAAAGTATCAGCACCGTAGTAACGCAATTTAGATATGAGTTGATGCAAAATTATCCCAACCCCAATACTGGCAAAACGGCCATAAAATACCAGCTTGCCAAGCCGGGAAAGGTCAGCCTTAAGATATATAACACTCTTGGACAAGTGGTAAAAACCTTGGTTTCACAGGAACAGCAACCAGGATATTACAATGCAGCTTGGGATGGAAAAGATAATGGTGGTAGGCAAACTTCAGCCGGGGTGTACTTCTACCGCTTGGAATCCGGTGATTTCAAGGCAACCAAGAAGATGGTAGTGATCAAGTAGAACCAGTAACAGCAAAAGCCACTCTGAGCGTATCAGGGTGGCTTTATTTTTATGCCCAATGGGCTTGTAGGGGGGATGTTCGTGGGGTGCCGTTACTTTTCCATATTATTAAAATAAAGAACCCCGAGCCAGGAGGCCCAGGGTTAAGTACCTTACGGTATGATTTTATGTTTTAGCAAAGATGCAGCTTTTATTATCAATTCTCTTTCACCGGGCGATAAGGATATGTTCTTGTTATTGCTTTTTTGTCGCAGTGTTTTCACAGAGAAAAAACCTGCCAGATCACAATCCAATGCCTGCGCTATCTTGTGCAGGGTTTCTATGGTCGGGGTCTTCTTCCCTATCTCGATCATGGCAATATAACTAAGACTCAGACCGGCCTTTTCGGCGAACGATTCTTGAGTATATCTGGCCTGCTTGCGGAGATATTGTATTCGTTTTCCTATTTGTAATTTCAGTTCCATATGCTACTCCATCTTTATGTGATGATATCATTAGATGAAGTATATTATTATCGGCTATCAGTAGATATAATATTATTGACTAATGGTATTATTGTTTGCTATACTATTATTGACCAATCACCATAATATGAAGGGAATGGAAATGAAAAATCTAATAATGGTGGCCTTATTTATTTTATTTGCCACTTCTTACGCTTTTGGAAACGGGCGATCTATATGTGAGGGCAATGACCAAGATGGCAGAATACAATCCGGGATAACCAACGGTTGTTTAGATGCCAGTGTTTACCAGAGGCAAATAGCCCTTGATGGCGGTCCTGCGTTTATCAGTTCTCCACAAGATTCCAATTGGGATGGCAGATTTTGGTTGTCTGGCTTTAATGGTACGGTTCAAGCGCTGGCTCTTGATAGTTCTGGCAATATATATGTTGGTGGAGCTTTTACAGCCGTAAATGGCGATACTGCCTTGAAGTACATAGCTAAGTGGAACGGATCCTCTTGGACAGCACTGGGTAGGGGTTTAAATGGGACTGTATATGCTATTGCATCCAGTGACAGCGGCGTTTACATAGGCGGCAATTTCACCACCGCAGGTGGAGATAGTGTAAACCATATTGCTAAATGGAGCGAATCTACATGGATATCGTTAGGTGGTGGTGTGAATAATATCGTCCTTGAAATTGCTTTGGATGGCAGTGATGTGTATGTGGGTGGTTCTTTTGATACAGCTGGTGGAGTCGCTGCAAGCCGCATTGCCAAATGGGACGGATCTGTATGGTCAAACTTAGGTAGTGGTGTTAACAACAATGTATCTGCTATTGTTTCAGATGGCAGTTATGTATATGCAGGTGGTTCGTTCACAATAGCCGGTGGTTTGATAGCTAATCGTATTGCCAAATGGAATGGCTCGACCTGGTCGTCTTTAGGGACTGGTGTAAATGGGTCTGTTAAGTCAATAGCGTTAAATGGCAGTAATGTTTATGCTGGTGGGCAGTTTGATACTGCTGGTGGTATTCGTACTAATCGTATTGCTAGATGGAACGGTTCTTCTTGGGCATCACTTGGAACCGGGGTGTCTGGTGTCTCATCAAATGTAGAAGCCGTTGTTGTGAGCGGAAGCAGTTTGTTTATTGGTGGAGTATTTGACACTGTTGGCGGGGTAAGTGCCCGTAACATTGCCAAGTGGAACGGTTCTTCCTGGTCTGCCCTGGGAAGTGGTGCTAATGGTAATGTCTATGCTCTTACGGTCAGCGGTAGTGAATTGTGTGCAGGAGGTTCTTTTACTATAGCTGGCGGAGTGAGTGCCATTCGTCTTGCAAAATGGAACGGTTCATTTTGGTCAGCAGTTGGGCAGTCGGCAAATGGCAGAGGTGTGGTTGGTCCGGTAGTTAATGCGCTTGCAACAAGTGACAGCACTATTATTATAGGTGGGCAGTTCACAGTTGCTGGTAGTGAGATCGTTTATAATATTGCCAAATGGGATGGATCATCTTGGTCCGCTTTAGGGAGTGGCGTTGATAATTCCGTAATTGCCATTGCGGTTAGCGGTAATAATATTTATGCCGGGGGTAATTTCACCATAGCTGGTGGTATTGAAGCTAATTATATCGCAAAATGGGACGGATCATCTTGGTCCTCTTTAGGGAGCGGTTTAAGTGGCCCGGTCTCTTCCATCGCATTAGGTGATAGCGGTGTTTATGTAGGTGGCAGTTTTACTACGGCGGGTGGGGTAAGCGCCAATAGAATTGCCAAGTGGGATGGGTCAAATTGGTCTGCCCTGGGTGGCGGTGTTAATGGATCTGTTTCGGCTATCGCAATAAAAGGGAGCGATGTTTATGTTGGTGGTAGTTTTACCACAGCGGGAGGTGTCAGTGTAAATCGTATTGCTAAGTGGGATGGTTCAACCTGGTCAGCATTAGGCAGCGGGTTAAACGACGCTGTCTATGCTATTTCTATTAGCGATAGCGATGTTTATGTTGGTGGTAAATTTACAACAGCCGGGGGAATCGCTGCAAGCCGTATCGCTAAATGGAATGGATCGAATTGGTTTGCGCTTGGTAGTGACGTGGATAATTATGTTAAAGCTATTACGCTTATTGATAATAATATTTATGTTGGCGGAGCTTTTACCACTTTTAGTGGGATTACTGCAAGCCGTATCGTTAAATGGGATGGATATTCCTGGATGGCCTTAGGGAGTGGGGTGAATAATGTTATTTGTGGCATTGCGGCCATTGAAAGCAGTGTATATGTGGGCGGTTATTTTACTACTACAGGTGGAAACCCAAGTTCTCTTTTCGGCATATACCAAAACGAGCTTAATGGCATCGAGGAAAAACTTATCATCAGCGATCTACAGCCTTTGTTTAAGTTGAAGCAGAACGTACCTAATCCATTCACACAGGGGACAACGATTAATTATCAATTGCAAAAAGCTGGACATGTAAGCCTTAATGTTTACAATATTACCGGCCAAGTAGTGCGGACACTTGTAGCTGAAGTTCAAAATGTGGGGAGTTATAGTGTTGTGTGGAACGGAAGAGATGACGATGGTAAGAGTGTATCAACTGGATTATACTTCTATCGTTTGAGTTTATCGGGCATCAATGATGTTAAGAGACTTGTTTTAATTAAATGAACATCCCTACCATCTGTCTCTGCCCTAAATAATGACATCAGGGCCAGCTATTCTAATGTGGCCCTTGTGGGCTTCGGTCGCTGTATTTCAGAGCCTTCGACCTCCTCCATTCCGCTACTCAATCTACTTCGGGCACTATTCGTTCAGGCACGTGATCATTCGCGTGCCTTCTCTATTTGTCATCGCTTGCAGGGTAGCGGCGCTGGGGCAAGGCATGGCACCGTATAGCCACCGGGAAAGACGGCGGCTCCAGGCCAGCTCCAGGTCGCTCGTTCCACCTGTCGCTATTCCGCCGCCTGACCCATAATGCGCATTATGGTCCCTTGCCCTTGCCTTGCCCCAGCGCTACGCCCGGAGGGTTTACATAACCTGCATTATGCAAACTACCCTGCTACGCTCTGGAAGGCTGAGCCTTTAGCTACCGTTTGTTTGTGGATGAATCGCAGTTCACCGATGATACTTTACATACCGTTACCGTAGCCGATTCTTTGCTGAATAAAATCGATTACCCTGCGATATTAAATTACTTCTACAGGCTATACTTATCACCATAAAATGCAATATGGAAAATCCATTTTAGCTGGATGCTTTTTTCTGACTATAGTTCTATATTGGTAGAAATCGAATTCTTTTCGATGACCGGGGGTCGTCTACACAGAAATACTAATAAATAGCGAAATAAAAAAGAGGGTTTGTTAGACCCTCTTATTTTTATGCCTTTTTGGGATGTGGCGTAATAGGCGCGGGGTTTTCTGTTTCCTCGCGTTTCTTCTTTTGTTGTTCATAAAGAAAAACAGATTGCATCAAGATGTTTTCTTGCAACTGGCGGTTTAGCTTTTTATATATGTTGATGAGTTTTTTTGCGCCTGGATCATTTTTAATTATATCTTCATTGCTTAATTCTGAAGAACTATCTATTAAATAATCGGTAGTGACATTCAAGGCTGTTGCTAACCTTTTAAGTGAGTTGGATTGCAATTGAACTAAGTTGCCGCTTTCGATTCTTGATATGGTTGCCTGTGTTATGGCGGCTTTTTCTGCCAATTGCTTCTGGGTTAAACCCAGTTGAATTCGCTGGGTTTTAACTTTTTCTTGGAGGCTCATAAAATCCTTTAAAAAAGTACTTGACAAATTTATATTATTGTGGTATATTTACAATATATCAAGCGCATACAACCCAATTCCGGCCCAGGGCATATTTTTTTACCCGGCAATATGCTACAAATATAATTATACTATGATTTAAATAATATGTCAAGCCCATTTTAAAATATTAATTAAAATATGAAGGAGTTCAAATGTCGACGAAAAGGAAACAAAAAATTGCGAACCAGCCGCTAATCAGCGAGGAGTCTAGATCGCGATTAACAAAGCTTCAGGTCTACCTAGTCGGGTGTGGCTTGGATTATGACTACGTAATGGCCATGACAGACCGAAACCAGCAAATGAATCATAGAGGGAATTCAGGTACTGGCAAAACAATTAATAACGCCAGGCAATAGCAGGGTAATAAAACTGAGAGGGCTCATATCAACAATACTTACCGTAAATATTATTCCAGGCTTTTAGGAGCCAGAAGGAGGTGCATTGGCTGTAACATAATATGACCCGATTTTGACCTGCAGGCAATAACGCTCTGTAGGCAGATACGCCAAATAACAACCCAACATTAAAAAGGAGGTAAATAATGGCTAAACAATTAACAGGAACCTGGGAGTGGGCCGGCCGCACGGTAAATTGCTGCCTGGGATGCCGCAACCAGTGTATCTATTGCTACGGGTGTGCAATGGCAGTAATGTTCAGGAGTTTCGATCCTTCGAAATGGAAGAATGAGGCGATAGTCGAAAAGGCCCTAACTGCAAAACTACCGGTAGACAATCAAATGGTCATGTTTCCCAGCACACATGACATTTCCCCGGAAAATCTGCCGAGCCACATCAAATTCATCGGGCGGTTGCTGGAAGCTTACCCTAGAGTGCTTATCGTCAGCAAGCCCCACCTGAAATGCGTCCGGGCCATTTGCAAAACCTTCAAGTCCCGAAGGGATCAGATACTGTTCCGCTTCACCATCGGCAGTACAGATAGCAAGGTTCTCAAATTCTGGGAGCCCGGCGCCCCCAGCTTCAAAGAACGGCTGGCTTGCCTAAAACTGGCCCATTCGCTGGGATTTGAAACCAGCGTATCGATGGAGCCGATGCTGGACAACAATCCCGAAGCTGTGGTCAAAGCGATTAAGCCGTACGTCACAGAAACCGTATGGCTCGGCAAGGCAAATAGACTAAAACAGCGTCTATCAACGAACGGACACAAAGACATAAAGACCATGGCCCGGGCGGACGAGCTGCTGGAATGGCAGTCGGATGCCAACATCCATACACTCTATCAGCGGCTGAAGGACGATCCTCAGATTCGCTGGAAGGACTCAATCAAGAAAGTAGTCGGCTTGGAAGGACCGAAATAACAACCAAAATACGGGAAGGGCTGGGGCGACTCAGCCTGACCCAAAGGATTTGTGTAATGCAAGGTTTAACAGAGAATCGCAATTTACTTTTATGGAATGTAAAGCAGGCGGCAGAAGCTTTGGGGTTGTCCGTACATACATTATATTCCTGGGTTTCAATGCGTCGTATAAAATTTGTGAAGATGGGCAAAAGGACAATGTTTGACCCGCAGGATATCAGGGCTTGGATTAATGAAAATAAAACACAATCTGAAAGGAATTAAGGCGGGAAATAGGCCTCTTTTATCCAGCCGCGGAGGGGTGGTTAAATCCAGCCATCCCTTCGTGGCGGCAACCAATTTCAGCACAAAGTTGAAATGTCGTTGCTTAGTCAATATGTCAGGGTAACAGGCAAGTGAAAATGTCAGGGGTAGGAGCAAGTTGTTGAAATTTGGTCAACCCAAGGTTGGCT